>JBBSSF010000450.1:0-3577 GCA_038242345.1 Hyphomicrobiales bacterium | reverse complement strand
GACCGACCTGACGGCGACGCCCTCGAAATTGTCCTCCAGCCGCAGTTCCTCGGCCACCGCCGGCGACAGGTTGACCACCGTCGCTCCGGTGAACGGCGTGCGGCCGGCGAGCGTGCGCGCGTCCCGGGCGACGCTTTCCGGCGCGGCGATCAGGGCCAGCGTCACCGTCTTCTCGTGCTTGCCGTCGAAGACCAGCAGCGGCACCGAGCCGCCGAGGCCGCGGGTGGTGAAGCGGTAGCCGAAGCTGTCGGGATCGTCGACGGGCTGGTCGGCGACGGCCAGCACCAGATCGCCCGCCTTGAGGCCGGCCTTTTCCGCCGGGCTGCCGGGCATCACCTTCGTCACCAGCGCGCCGCGCGGCCGGTCGAGGCCGAGGCCATCGGCGATGTCGGCGGTGACATTCTGCAGCGTCGCCCCCAGCCACGGCCGGCGCACGGTGCCGCCGGAGCGGGCGGACTCCACGATCAGCTTCACCATGTTGGACGGAATGGCGAAGCCGATGCCCATGTTGCCGCCGGAGCGGGAATAGATGGCGGTGTTGATGCCGACGAGCTTGCCGGCCATGTCGACGAGGGCGCCGCCGGAATTGCCCGGGTTGATGGCCGCGTCGGTCTGGATGAAGAACTGGTAGTCGGAAATGCCGACGCCGGTGCGGGCCAGCGCCGAGACGATGCCCTGGGTGACGGTCTGGCCGACGCCGAACGGGTTGCCGACGGCCAGCACCAGATCGCCGACCGCCAGCGCGTCGGAATTGTCGAGATCGAGGAAGGGCAGCGGCCCGCCCGGATTCCTGAGCTTCAGCACGGCCAGGTCGGTGCGCTCGTCCTTCAGCACGATCTCGGCGTCGAATTCGCGCTTGTCGGAGAGCGCCACGCGCACCTGGTCGGCATCCTTCACCACATGATGGTTGGTGACGATGAGGCCATCGGCCGAGACCAGCACGCCGGAGCCCAGCGACGACTGGGCCCGCTTTTCGGGCCGGCCCATGGGCTGGCCGAAGAAGCGCTGGAAGAAGGGATCGCCGAACAGCGGCGACACCTGGGCCTCCACCTCCCGGGTGGCGTAGACGTTCACCACGGCCGGGGTCACGCGCTTGACGATGGGGGCGAAGGACAGCTTCACCTCGCCCGCCGAGGCTGGCACGCGGACATCCTGGGCGACGGCCGGGGCCAGGGTCGGCAGGGCGAGCGCCAGCGCGAGGGCGAGCGGAGCGGCAGGACGAAGACGGTTCATGCGGGGGCCTTTCTCCGGGCTGTCGCCGGACCGGTCGGCGGCAGCCATGCCCTTTATCGTTTGGTGTCAGGCTTCGGCATTTTCCGGGCAGGATCCCCGGATGACAGAAGTTTCATCTCCGGCCGCGGGGCAACCTACTCCGCCGCCGCATCCGTGCTGCCGGGCTGGCCGAAGCGGCGCTCCACATAGTCCTCCACCATCTGCATGAAGGACTGGCCGAGATCGGGCCCGCGCAGCGTCGCCGCCTTCCGGCCGTCGATATAGACCGGAGCGGTGGGGATCTCGCCGGTGCCGGGCAGGGAGATGCCGATGTCGGCATGCTTGGATTCCCCCGGGCCGTTGACGATGCAGCCCATGACCGCGACCGTCAGTGCCTCCACCCCCGGATAGCGCTCCCGCCACACCGGCATCCGCTCGGTGAGCGTCCGCTCGATGTCGCGGGCGAGCTCCTGAAACACGGTGGAGGTGGTGCGTCCGCAGCCCGGGCACGCCGCCACGACGGGCAGGAAGGCGCGGAAGCCCATGGTCTGCAAAAGTTCCTGCGCCACCTTCACTTCCAGCGTGCGGTCGCCGCCGGGCTCCGGGGTGAGCGAGATGCGGATGGTGTCGCCGATGCCTTCCTGCAGCAGCACGCCGAGGGCGGCCGAGGAGGCGACGATGCCCTTCGATCCCATGCCGGCCTCGGTCAGGCCGAGATGGAGCGCGAGGTCGGTGCGCGCCGCCAGATCCCGGTAGACGGTAATCAGCTCCTGCACGTTCGACACCTTGGCCGAGAGGATGATGCGGTCGGCGCCGAGGCCGATCTCCTGGGCACGCGCTGCCGACAGCAGGGCCGAGCGGATGATGGTCTCGCGCATCACGGCGGACGCCGGCAGAGGGGCGGCCGCCGCGGCGTTCATGTCCATGAGGGTGGTCAGCAGCTCCTGATCCAGCGAGCCCCAGTTCACGCCGATGCGGATGGCGGCATCATGTTTCGCGGCGATCTCGACGATCGCGCCGAACTGCCGGTCGCGCTTGTCCTTGAAGCCGACATTGCCCGGGTTGATGCGATATTTGGCCAGCGCCTCGGCACAGGCCGGATGATCGGCCAGAAGACGGTGGCCGACATAATGGAAATCGCCCACCAGCGGCACGTGGATGCCGCGCGCGGCCAGCCGGTCGCGGATGTGGGGGACGGCGGCGGCCGACTCCGGCCGGTCGACGGTGATGCGCACCAGCTCCGAGCCGGCCCGGGCGAGCGCCGCCACCTGGGCGACGGTGGCGTCGATGTCGGCGGTGTCGGTGTTGGTCATCGACTGGACGACGACCGGATGATCGCCGCCGACGATGATGCTGCCCGGCCCCGCGCCCACCCGGACCGGACTGGCGACGCGGCGGCGGGCGGGCCCGGACGAGGAGCCCGGCACGAGGGGCGCTTTCGGATCGAGGCCGGCGGTCGGGGTGGTCATGGCATCCTCATCGCGGAGGGAAGGGCGCGCGCGCCCCAAAAAGGGGCCGGCACCCGACGTCTTCGGCCTTCTGAGGTGCCCCGTCGGCGCGGCGGGGTCAAGGGCAAAGGGCGTCCGCCCCGGGGCCGGCCCGTCGCTGTCCGGAACCAGAGCGCGAACGGCACGGCCAAGATGTCGCGCCGTTCGGGACAAAAGATGCCAGCGGCAGACGCCCTCCCCCTCTTGACGCCTTTCGGTTTCGGAGAGAATTTGACCGCCTGCTGCGCTCTTCCGGCGCCTGCCCGAAATAGGACAAAGAATCCAGTAGGGCAGAGAACGACGGGAGCGACAGGATTAGTTTTTCTGCTCGTCAATCCTCTGAAAAATAAGCCTGATAACCCCGTTTCCGGATGCGTGATCGGGCTGCGTCTGTTCAAACCTCTGTCGCCTTTCCGGCACGGGCGTGGGGAGGATCTGTGTGTTGCCGAGCACAGGTTGAAAACGTATGGCCGATATTGAAGGCACCCGGGGTAACGATACCCTCGTCGGGACTGGCGCTGATGACTTCATCTACGGATATGCCGGGCATGACAGCATTCGGGGTGGTCCCGGAGACGACCTGATCTATGGCGGTGCCGGGAACGACACCCTGATCGGCGGGACCGGGGACGATTATCTCAGCCCCGATACTGGCGTGGATGTCGTGATCGGTGGCCTCGGGACCGATGAACTCTCTCTGGACCGGGACGGGGGTGAGGCCGGTTACACGCTGGTTCTTGATGCCGATGGCGCGGGCACTGGCAGTGACGGGCTCGTCGTCACGGACATCGAGGTGCTGACAGTCTTCACCGGCGCGGGGGCGGACAGCCTCGGCGGTGGCACCGGCGACGATTTCTTCCAGACCGGGGCCGGCAATG
>JBBSSF010000449.1:0-3582 GCA_038242345.1 Hyphomicrobiales bacterium | reverse complement strand
TCGAAGGGTAGACGCCGATGGCCGCGCCTAGCCTTCGAACCCGGGGTGGCCCGGCTCCGACCGGCCGGTGCCGCTCAACGTTCGAAGGGTAGACGCCGATGGCCGCGCCTCGCCTTCGACCGTTTCGGCGTCGCCGGCCTCACCGGTCAGGGCATCGACCTCGCCATGGCGATCGCCGGCGGCCGGCTGGACATCGACCGGCTGACGGTGGCCGATCTGGCCGGGGCCCGGCTGACCGCAGAAGGATCGATCTCGGGCTTTCCGAGCGAACCCCAGGGGTCGCTGCGGGCAACCCTTGATGCCCGCACCCTTGATGGCGTCGCCGCCCGCGTGCGGGCGATCGACCCGGCGAGCCCGCTGGCCGACCGGCGGGCCGCCGCCTCGGGGCCCCTCGCCCCGGCCATGCTGGAAGCCCGGCTCTCGGGCACCGCCGGCCGCTTCCCGGTCGCCAACCTCACCCTTTCCGGCACTGCCGGCGGCTCGGAAGTGGATGTCGTCTCGTCCTTTGCCGGACGGCTCGATCTCTGGCGCGCCGGCAGCCTCGACATCCGCGCCGCCCTCACCGGGCCGGACAGCGCGCGGCTCCTGGGCCAGCTCGGCATTCCCGTGGTGCCGCTCGGCGCCACGGTGCCCGGCAGCCTGTCGCTCACCGCCCGCGGCGTGCCGGATGACCGCATCGCCGTCGATTTTTCCGCCGATGCCCTCGGCACCCGGCTCTCCGCGAAAGGCGGGCTCACCCTCTCGGCCACCGCCCCGGCCCGGGTGGCCGATGTCGCCCTGGCCCTTTCGAGCCCGGACCTGACGCCGCTCGCCCTTGGCGCCGGCATCTCCACCCTGCCCGAGGGCCTTGCCGTCGACCTCCGGGCGACGGCCACCGGCACCGCCGGGCAGCTGACGCTTGCCGGCCTTTCCGGCAGCATCGAGACCATTCCGGTCTCCGGCACGGTCACCCTTGCCCCCGGCGAGGCCCGGCCGCGGGTGACCGGCACGCTCCAGCTCGGTCAGGCCGATCTCGCCAGTCTGGCCAGTCTGGCGCTCGGGGCCGATGCCTTCACCCCCGGCCGCAAGGGCGGCTGGCCGACCACGGCCTTCAGCCCGGCGGCCCTGCCGGCGTCCGCCGATCTCGCCTTTTCCACCCCTGTCCTCGCGCTCGGCCCCCTCTCCCTTGCCGATGCCCGCTTCCGGCTGCGGCTGACCGAGGGCGACCTGAGCCTGGACGATCTCGACGCCCGGCTGGCCGGCGGCTCGGTCACCGGCGCCCTTGCCATCACGAAAGCTGCGGCCGGCGCCACCCGGGTGGAAGCCCGCGCCCGGCTCGCCAATGCCGACGCGGCGGCCCTCGTCTGGGCCGATTCCGCCGGCACGCCGACCATCGACGGGCGGATGGACCTCTCCTTCGATGCCAGCAGCGAGGGCCGGACGGTGGCCGCCCTGGTCGCCGGCGCATCGGGCAGCGGCAGCATCTCCCTGCGCGGGGGCCGGCTCGCCGATCTCGATCCCCTCGCCTTCGCCCGGGTGATCGGACGCTCCGCCGCCGGCACCGAATTTTCGGACGCTGCCATCACCCGGGATCTGGTGCGGGAGCTGGACGCCGGCCCCCTGCCCGTTGCCCGGCTGGATGCGACCCTGGCGCTCGCCGCCGGCACCCTGCGCCTGTCCGGCATCACGGCCGATACCCCGGCCGGCATCCGGCTGAGCGGCGAGGCCAATGCGGATCTCACCGCCTGGACGGTGTCGGCCCGGGCAGTGCTCTCGGCCGAGCCGCCGGCCGGGCTGGCGGTCGCCGGCGCGACACCGGAAGCCGTCCTCACCTTCACCGGTCCGCTGGACCGGCCGGCACGGCAGGTCGATGCCTCCGGCCTCACCGCCTTCCTGACCCTGGGTGCCTATGAGCGCGAGCGGCGCAAGGTTGAGGCGCTGGAGGCCGAACGGCGCAAGGCGGCCGAGGAGGAAGCCGCCCGCCGGGCAAAGCTGGAAGAGGAGACCCGCAAGCGCCGCGAGGCCGCCGAGGCCGAGGCCGCCGCCCGGGAGGCGGAGATCCAGGCGACCCTGCGCCGGATCCGCGAGGCCGATCCGGCCGCGGCCGCCGCGCCGGACTTCGAGTCGCGCGTGCGGGCGCTGATGCAGAAGCCCGGCACACGTCCCCCCACCCCGGCCCCCGCCGCGCCGCGCTGATACCAAAGAGTCCTCTTCGAGGATCCTCGCATCGGACTGATGCCGCGCGCTCTTAACCGTTCGGTAACCTTATTCGGCCAGATTGGCGGCAAGCCAGCGGTCAGCCATGTCGGCCGCCTTGCGGCGCTCCTTCTCGCTGGACAGCGAGAAGGCCTGTTCCTGGGACTGGCGCACCCAGTCCTCGGCGGTGGAGCCGTCGATCTGATGCACGGCGATCGTCAGCCACATGAGGCCGTCCACCGGCCGGCGGGGCAGGTCATCGCCGGAAAACAGCATCTCGCCGAGCCGGGCCTGGGCCAGCGGATGGCCCTTTTCCGCGGCGAGCTTCAGCCAGCGGCCGGCCAGACGCGGATTGCGTTCCCCGCCGTCCCCTTCGAGATAGAGACAGCCGAGCCGGTACTGGGCATCCGCATCGCCGAAATAGGACGCGGCGTAGGTGTAGAGATCCCGGGCGCGCGAACGGTTCGGCTTGACGTCGGAATCCTTGATGCCGGTCAGATAGTAGCCGCCGAGCGCGACGAAGGCGCTGGCGACGAAGGGCGCCTGGGGCGACCCCGGGGCCTCGTCGGCATGGGCATTGGCGATGCGGGAGAAATATTCGAAGGCCTTGAGGTCGTTCTCGGCGACGCCATCGCCCTCGGCATACATGCGCGCGAGCTTCCACTGCGCCATGGCATGCTCGGCCGCCGCCGCCGTCTCCAGCGAGGTGAGCGCCGTCGCCTTGTCGCCGGCGAAATAGGCCCGCACGCCCTCGCGGAACGCATCCACGGAGTTCGCGGCGCTTTCCGCCGGCGGAGCCTTGCCGTCCAGAGCCTGCGCAGCGGGAACCGCTGCCAGCATCATGGCCGCGCACAGCACCGACTTGATCCGAGCGAACTTACGCATGCCTGACACAACCCGACCGAAATCTTCGCGTCTTGCCCCGGGAAGAATTGGACTCCGCAGAGTGACTCTTCCCAAGCAGAACCGGACAGTCCCGGCCACGCCATCCGATAACCGCCCGAGGGCGGACTTGTTGGGCCCAATAGGTCGTCCCGGTTTATGGCCGAACCACGGCGGATCCGGCCATGGTCAAGCTATAGCCCATGCTTCCGGGGGGGTGTGTGGCGAGTCAGTCACATGGTTGACGAGTCCGGAAGGGATTGGACACGTTTTGGGCGTATCGTGACCGAAGCCCCCCGCACGGGTGCCGGTTTTCGGCCATGATGCAGACCGGAGGGCGAACGAAAGAGAAACGTTCGCCTGTCACCCTTGCCGCGCCCGCCAGACCATTCTGGCGTGGTGACCCCGGGACGATTCGGGCTATAAGCCCGGGCCTCCCCGGTTTCCAACGGAGTTCGGATCCGACGCGATGACAGCCTCCCCGTCCGATGGCGACGATCTCTTTGGCGGCGCGCCCGCGACGCC
>JBBSSF010000448.1:0-3583 GCA_038242345.1 Hyphomicrobiales bacterium | reverse complement strand
GGGCCTTCACGATCCGGCCCGGCCGGCGCGGGTCGGCATCCGCGCCGTCGATTCCGGCGACCGGCTCCGCGCCGGCGGCCATTTCCTCGCCGACGGGGCCGCGCTGGAGCAGGCCAATGATCAGGGCTACCTGACCTCGGCCGCCTTCTCGCCGAGCTTCGAGCGCTGGATCGGCCTCGGGCTTCTCTCCGGTGGCCCGGCGCGCATCGGCGAGCGGCTGCGGCTCGTCGATCCCGTCCGCGGCAACGACATTGTCGTGGAAGTGGTGTCGCCCGTCTTCCTCGATCCGACCGGGAGCCGTCTCCATGGCTGATCCTGATGTGGCGGCGGTGCGGCCGCCGGAATCTCCCGTCTTCAAGGTCGGCGCGCCGGCGGTTCCCTTCGGCTCGGTGCTGGTGCCGGGCCGGTTCGGCAGCTTCGGGCCGCGGGCCGGACTGTTCCTGGTGCCGATGATGGTCGGCTCGGTGCAGACGGTAACGGCCCGGCGCGGCCGGCTGCCGGAGCTGCTGACGATGCTGTCGGACCGGCTCGGCTTTCCGGTGGAGAATCGCGCCGGGGTCTGGGCGACGCCGCGCCGCCGGGTGATCGGCGTGGCGCCCGGCCGCTTCCTGATCTGCGGCTTCGACCGGGCGGACGAGGTGCTCCTGGATCCGCTCGCCTACCGGGTGGCGCAGGACGGCTCCGTCGCCATCCTGCGCGCCGCCGGCCCGCATCTGGCCGATGTGATGGCGAAGGGCGTGGCGATCGACCTGCATCCGTCGGTGTTCCGGCCGGGCAGCGCCGCCGTCACCACCCTCGAGCACATGCCGGTGACGGTGACGCGGCTGTCCGACATTCTCGGCCACCCGGTCTATGATCTCATCACCGGCCGCTCCCATGCCCGCGGGCTGGCCCGCTGGCTGATGGAGGCCGGTGCGCCCTGGGGGGTGGAGATCTACCGGCTGGAGGCCGATCTTGCGGCCGGAGGCGGATTTTTCGCCGCTCCCCGATCCCGCGCTTGATTCCTGCGGCAAGGACGGGCATCCCCATGCCCGCTTCCGTCGCTCGCGCGGGCCTCGCGGTTCCCGGGCGGGGGGAAATCCCGTGCGCGCCCGCGGAGAGCCATCCGGACCGGGCCGCGCATCCGGCGTCCGTCCGCAGCCGGGCGGGCCTGTCCATCTTCGTCGGCGGCGGGGGTGTCCTCCTTCCGGCGCCGGCCTTGTGCCAGAGGTCCCGGGAAAAGGGGCCGTCGGGACTTCGATGCGGATTTCCCGTGCCCTCTGGGCAGAGAGGAAATCCGCGGTTCTTCAGGGACAGGAGGGCGGTCCACACCCCTTGTCCCTGGCATCAGATTGTCCGGGACCGAGCCCGTACCAGCCGCTTGAATAGCGGGCGGGCGCCCGGGATCCGCGACCGGCAGGCCGCCTTTTCCGGCTGCCCGCGCGAAGGAGAGACCATGACCGACGCTCGCTACATCCTGTCCCTGTCCTGCCCGGACCGTCCGGGTGTCGTTTCCCGGGTGTCGGCGCTGCTCTATGGTCTCGAATGCAACATCATCGAGGCGCAGCAATATTCCGATCTGGAGACCGGCCGCTTCTTCCTGCGCAACGTGTTCGATGCCGACCGGGACAAGATCGACCTCACCGGGCTCAAGGCCGCCTTCGCGCCGATCGCCGCCGAGGACCGCATGACCTGGGCTCTGCGCGACCGGGCCGACAAGCGCCGCGCCATGCTGCTGGTTTCCAGGTTCGACCACTGCCTGGCCGACGTGATCTATCGCTGGCGGATCGGCGAGTTCAACATGGACCTCTCGGGCATCATCGCCAACTATCCGCGCGAGACCTATCCGCACATCGATTTCGGCGACATTCCCTTCTTCCATCTGCCGGTGCGCAAGGAAACCAAGATGGAGCAGGAAGCCGAGATCTGGCGGCTGATCCAGGAGACGCGCTCGGAAGTCGTGGTGCTGGCGCGCTACATGCAGATCCTGTCCGACGGGCTGGCGGCCAAGCTGTCGGGACGCTGCATCAACCTCCACCATTCCTTCCTGCCCGGCTTCAAGGGCGCCAAGCCCTATCATCAGGCCCATGCCCGCGGCGTGAAGCTGATCGGCGCCACCGCCCATTATGTCACCGCCGACCTCGACGAGGGGCCGATCATCGAGCAGGACGTGGAGCGCATCAGCCACGCCGACCGGCCGGAGGATCTTGTCCGCAAGGGCCGCGACATCGAGCGCCGGGTGCTGGCCCGGGCGCTGTCCTGGCATCTCGACGACCGGGTGATCCTCAACGGCTCCCGCACCGTGGTGTTCCGCGACTGATCGCGCCGGCCGGGAGGCCATTTTCCCGGCGCGCCGGCCGCCCTATCCTTGTCCGCGGGGATCCGCGAATCGGGGGCAGGTAATGTCGGACACGGTGACGCCGCTCATCTGGGAGAGCGGCCCCTTTCAGGTGGCGGTCTATCCCGATCTCGGGGCAACGGTGGCCGCCGTCCGCTGGCGCACGCCCGGCGGCGTGTGGGTGGACCTGATGCGGCCGGAACTGCCGGGGGCGGCCGCGGCCGGGCGGACATCGGACATGTCGATGTTCCTGCTCGGCCCCTTCACCAACCGCATCGACGCCGGCCGCATTCCGACCCCGGACGGCGACCTGTTCGTGCCGGTCAACCGGCCGTCGGAAGGCAACGCCATCCATGGCTTCCTGCGCACGGTGCGCTGGGCCGTGGAGCGCACCACCGCCGACCGGCTGGTGCTCGCCACCCGTCATGACGGCACCGACGACCCCTATGCCTATGATGCCGCCTTCACCCTCGTGCGGGCGGGCGGAACGCTGACCTTCACCCTGGAGCTGGTCAACGCCGCCCTCGGCACGCTGCCCTTCGGCATCGGCCTGCATCCCTACTTCGCGCCAAGCCCGGACATGACCGTCGCCTTTAAGGCCGGCGGCACCTTTGCCGTCAACGAGCGGCTGCTGCCGGTCGGCCATCTGCCGGTGCAGCCGGCGGGCTTCGGCTCGGGCGCGCCGGTGGCGCCGCTGCATGGCGCGCCGTTCGACCTGCACTATCATCACTGGTCGCGCACGGCCCGGGTCGAGTGGCCGGAGCACGGGGTGGGCATGACGCTCACCGCCTCGCCGGTGCTCGGCAATCTCCACATCTTCCTGCCGGCGGACCGGTCCGCGGTCTGTCTGGAGCCGGTGTCCCATGTGGTGGACGTCGTCAACCGGCGGGAGTTCGCCGACTGCGGCGACATGGTGCCGGTGCCGCCGGGCGGCACGCTGTCGGGCTCCATGACACTCTCCCCGGAGATGCTGGTGCCATGAGCGGAGCGGAGGCGGCGGACGGACCGGCGCCCGGCGCGGATCCCGGGGTGACGCTTCTCTATGTGACGGCGCCGGATGCCGAGGTCGCCGCCCGGCTGGCGCGTCTGGTGGTGGAGGCGGGGGTTGCCGCCTGCGCCAACGTGCTGCCCGGCATCCTGTCGGTCTATCGCTGGCAGGGCGCGGTGGAGACGGCGTCCGAATGTGCGCTGATCGTGAAGACCGCCAGCCCGCGGGTGGCGGAGGCGATCGCGCTGATTCGTGCCGCCCACCCCTATGAGGTGCCG
>JBBSSF010000447.1:0-3601 GCA_038242345.1 Hyphomicrobiales bacterium | reverse complement strand
CTTTCAATTCTGGACCGGGTGCATTCGCCGGGAGGATTGCATGTCCGTCAGGTTCAGCGATCGCCGGGCAGATGAATGCTGCTGGCCACTCTGGGACAGGGGCGAACGAACAGGCTTCGTCTGTGGGGCATTGGCCGAGCCCGGACGCTCCTACTGTCCGGCGCACCAGACCCGTGCGCGCGGCAACACGCTTCCAGTCCTGCAAAGCCGGCGGGATGTTCCGAAGCCGAGCCGGATTGCCCTCATTGCCGCGATCGCCGAGCGCTGCGCCTGCCGAGGGAAGGCCGAGCGTAATCCGGTCATGGCGCCACCGCTACGCCCACCGCGCCGGATCGCCTTTCCCAAGGTTGCCGGTCCCGCCCTCTCGTCGACGGCACTCGCGCTCGGCTTCGAGATCATCGTCCGTCCGAGGGCAGTGGCCGCCACGCCGCTCGCCCCTCATGGGCAGCCCGATCGTGCAGGAGACGCGCGATGACGCCGAAACAGCGCCTGTTTGTTCACGAGTACCTTGTGGACCTGAACGCCACCCAGGCCGCCGTTCGCGCTGGTTACAGCGTCCGGACGGCCAATGAGCAGGCGGTGCGCCTGATGCGGCAGCCGGCGATCGCCACCGCAATCCAGACCGCCATGGACGCACGTGCCGAGGCGATCCGGCTGAAGGCCGAGGACGTGGTGCGCCAGCTCGGCCGCATCGCTTTCTTCGACATCCGGGACATCTTCGACGCGGCCGGCAACGTGAAGGATCCGGGCGCCTGGTCCGATGAGGCCGGTGCGGCGATCGCCTCCATCCTCTCCCGCACCCGCACGCTCCCCGACGGCAGCGAGATCCGGAGCGTGAAGGTGACCTTCGGCGACAAGACCGCCGCCCTCAACACCATCGCCCGGCATCTCGGCATGTTCGCGGCCGACAAGGTGAAGGGGGCGATGCCCCAGAGCGGGAGCGGCGGCGTGCCGGTACGAATTGTTGTCCGCAATATGCAAGGTTGCGTATAAGTCGGGCACGCACGCGATGATGCGGAGTTGTGCAATCGTGACGTTTGGGATGGGGCTCGCGACCGTGCACGGATAAGCTCAGTCAAAAGGGCGATTCGTGTCAGGGGTTGTGTTCATGTCCGCGTGCGACTTTGAAGCCTCTCGCTGGGTGCGCGCCTTTCTGGAACGGCGAGGGCTTGGCGGGGCGGGACGATCTGCCACCCCTGATGGACGTCCGCTATACGCCTATCGCTGCACTCAGGAGGAAAGAGTCGAGATCGAGCGGTTGCTGCGCTTGGCGGGTAGTGAACTGAGCAGCGGCCATGCCGGGCGTTCACTTGCGGCTCTGTTCGTCCTTTATGCTGCAGAGCGGTTCCGGACGGATTTCCGCGACGGCCCCTGGCGTTGGGAGATCGCATTCGAGCCGTTGGACCTCGAAGGGTCAACGCATCTCGGCCGGCCGCTGGCACGGGACGGGCTGAAATACTGGAAGCGCCGAACGGATGGGCTCCAGCAGGAGGGGCTTGTTCACCTCGCGCCCCTCGTGCGGGAAGGCGGCTTTCCCACAGGGCGAATCGAGCGGGATGGCAATGCCCTGCGCGGCTGGCTGCAGTCCCTTCAGGTGTTTGCCAATTCTCATGTCTGCGATCGCGATGCGACGATCCGTCAGGCGGCCGCAAGCGCTCAGATGCTTGCCCGCAGCCTCAGGTCGGACGGGTTCTATGAACTGTCGGCGGACCTTGTTCTGGCCATCCGGGATCTCCAGCAGGAAATGGGTCCCGCCGGCCCTGAAGAGGATCCGATCCTGCAGCTTCAGCAAACTGTGCCGGACTGGCGGGACCGGTTGCCCTTGCGCGTCGAGGACGAGGCTGCTCGGGCGCTTCTGCGTGGCATGATCCGGGCCGGTGCCTCCCTCCAGCCCGGATCGGAGCCGCTGATTCATCGGGTCCTGGTGCGGCAGGAAAATGGTAGCTGGCAGCCGAGTCTCAGGCTCGCCGATGCCGGCCCGTTCCGTCCGGATCAGCTTCCCCCGGATGCCCGTAGCCGGCTTCAAGACGATCGCGTGCTGCGGGCCCGTCTGGTTTCATCTGGAAGCCTCGCACAGGTTCGGGATGGAGAACTCGCGCTTCTGGAGCGAACGGACGAGGGATGGCGGCACCGTCTGATTTGGCGGGGCACGCCGACACCGGCCTTTCCACTCCGTGAGACGGTGTCAGCCCTTCTTCGGGTTGGTGCGGAAAACACATCGACCTTTCCTCTTCCTGGCGGCGAAGCGCTGGCTGAGGATGGACTGGTGTTCGGTGCCAATGACGATCAGGAGCAACCGCGGGAACTCAAATTCCTGGGCTCGGGAAGCCGAAGTGTGCGTCAGGCCCACGTCTGGGTCGCGCTCGCTCCGGATCAGGCGCAATGGCAGGCCGATGTGGATGCGCAATGCACGGAAGATGGCGTCGTCGCAAATTCCGGGCTCGTGCTCTACCGCCTGTCCGGCAAGGCGACGGTCATCCTTGCGGACGGGACGGAGCTTCGGTTCCGCACGGGAATTGCCGATGCGCCGTCCCGCCCTGTCGAAATGGTGTCCCATGCCCCGCCATGGGATGTCTGTCCGGAGCCGGCGTCGCTGGGCGTGCCCCGGTTCTGGTACAGCGGTGGGCTTTCCGTTGCGACACGCCAGATTCACTGGCGATCCGTGCAGGGCGGAGACTGGTACCGACTGGATCGGGAGTGTCCGGCAGGAGGCGCGATCCAGATCCGCGTCATGGCGGACGACGGGACGGTCAGGGAACGGTTTCGCGTCTCGATCCTGCCAGGCGAGGGCGGGATCCGCACCGAGGCGGATGCTCCCGGTCGTGGACGCGTGCATTTCACGGGCTTTGGCGATGGATCTCAGGCTCATATCCAGCCGCGTCCGGGCCTGGCCGCGGTCGTCTCCGGACGGGGAAATGACATCACCGTTGCTGTGTCGGCCGCCGCCGCCGTGCTGGAGTTCAATCTGACCCTCACCTTTCCTAAAGGCGGGCCGGTGACCCTACGTCTGCCGGTGCCCTGGCGCGGTGTGGTCTTCATCAATCCGGATGGTCAGGCGCTCCGCCCCACGGAGGTGCGCTCGGTTACCGATCTCGCTGGTGTCCGGGTGATTTCCGATGCGCGCCGGTTACTGACGATGGAGTTGCGGGAGTCGCGCCCCGGACCCTCGCCAAACCTTCCGCCGGTGCGGCTAGATGGCCGACTGGCCCTGACATCGCTTGGACCCGAGATCCGCGGCCTGCTGGCGGAATCGCTAGATCCTGATGCCTTCGTGCTGCTTTCGGCTGAAGACAAGCGTCTGGACGTGCGGCGTTACGCATTTGCGCTCCGGTATGACAAGGAGACCGGCGACCTCCTGCCGCGGGCGTCTCTGCTGGAACTGTCGTCTCATGCGCGACTTGAAGCTGTCTGCTTCTGTCCGACCGATGTGAAGCCGACATTGCTCAGGCTCTGGAGCGGCAGCGGCGTGGACCTCCCGATGCTGCGGCTGTCCTCTCCGGATCCTCTGAAGCTGTGGATCTGCTGGGTGGAGCAGGCCGGGCGGGCGATCTCCCGGCCCGCCGTGCTGGGCGCGCTGGCAACACCCGATCTCTGTGTCGAT
>JBBSSF010000446.1:0-3603 GCA_038242345.1 Hyphomicrobiales bacterium | reverse complement strand
GGCGTCAAGCCGTCGGAACAGCGCGGGCGCCCCGATTGCCGCAGAGTCGGCCCGCCTCCCCTGCCCCCGCGCTCCGCCGGCGCGGCGCGGACTGAGATTCGGCCCCGGCGAAGGGTTCCACAGCCCCGGCCCGGGCCAGCTTCGGGAAGCGCAAGGGCGCGGGATCCGCGCACTTCGGCGGGCACGGGGACGACCCGGCGAAATTTCTGCATCGGGGTGGAGCGGGTGGAGTTGACATCGGCCGCCGGCCCCAATAAACGACTGCTCACCGGCCGGGACGCCACGGCAACGCAAGCGCCCCGGTAAGCCCCAGATGCCCAGGTGGCGGAATTGGTAGACGCGCTGGTTTCAGGTACCAGTGACGCAAGTCGTGGAGGTTCGAGTCCTCTCCTGGGCACCATCGCTCCCCAGATTGTGCAATAGAAGCAGTCTGCTAGCGAAGGGAATGCCGGTCTCTCCGTGTCCACCTGACGGTATGCGCCAGGAAGAGACCGCAAGGGAGACGGCCGCCCCAATCATACCAGCGGCACGAAGTGCTGACCGCGCCTTGGCGCCTGAAGGGCAGCAGATTTCTTATATGCCCCAAGGACATGATAAATCTGCACCGGAATGCCAAAGAGACCTCTTCGAGGATCTTTGGTATCAGAAGCGTCCCTCAGCATCCGTCCAAGTGGCCAATCCACTTTTTCTATCGCGAATGGAAAATGGAAGATGGTTGCGCCCCAATGCGGCATAAAGAACAAAACAAGACCGTTTGTTTTGCTCTCCGGAGGGCATACCAGGCGCACGACGTGCTGACCGCACCGTGCCTTGGTATGAGAATTTTTTTCAAGCAGGGCTTGGAGCACATGCCAGGGAAAGCGGAAGCTGGCACGGTGCACGCCGCAATCCGGGGCAGGAGACGGTAAGTCCGGGACGCCCTCTCCATCGCGGTCCTTGTACCAAAGATCCTTGAAAAGGACTCTTTGGTATTCCGGTGCATATTTTCCATGCCCTTGGGGCATATGGAAAATCTGCTGATCTTCAGGCGCGCGGTGCGGTCAGCACGTCGTGCGCCTGGTCTGAACACACACTCGCCCGTCCCGACGCCCCGATCAGCGTTCAACGCCCCCCTCTCCCGGATCACCGGTCATGATTGATCTCGTCGTCTTCGGTCCCGCCTGCTTTGCCATCAATCTGGCTTTCGGACCCAACAACCTCCTCGCCATGACCCATGGCGCGCGCTGCGGCGTGCGCTTCGCCCTTGGCGCCAGTCTGGGCCGCATCCTCGCCTTCGCCCCGATGATCGCGGCCAGCGCCCTCGGCCTCGGCATGCTCATGGCCGCCTCGGGGGCCGTGTTCTCCGCCGTCAAGATCATCGGCGCAGCCTATCTGATCTGGCTCGGCATCCGCCTCCTGCGCACGCCCGCCGCCGCCGGGATGACCACGCTTGCCGCCGACCGGCCCACGCCCGGCGCCGCCTTCCGGCGCGAGGGCCTGGTGGCCCTCGGCAACCCCAAGGCCATCCTCGTCTTCACCGCCTTCTTTCCCCAGTTCGTCGATCTCGATGCCTACTGGACCAGCTATGCGGTGCTCGGCCTGATCTTCCTCTCCCTCGAACTGGTGGCCATCCTCGTCTATGCCGCCGCCGGGCGCTTTGCCGCCACCTTCGCCGCCAGCCGGCTGCACTGGTTCCAGCGGGTTTCGGGCGCCGGCATGATCCTGTTCGGCGTGCTCCTCGTCCTCAGCCCCCAGCCGGCCCGGCCCGCCGCCTGAGGCGGACGCGCGCACCCGGCCGGCTTTTCCCGGTCCACCACTGGAAGACGCCGTCCGGCGCCCCCATATGGCCGGGATGACTGTGCCGCCACAGCGGCCGAGACACGGATGAGGAGACCGGCAGGATGAACGCGATGAAGACCACGAGGCCCGGCAGCGGACCGCGCGCCGTCATCGCCGGCCTGTTTGCCCTCCTCCTCGCCGTCGCGCCGGTGTCGGATGCCTGGGCGCGGGCCGGCTCGCGCAGCGGCGGCAGCTTCGGCAGCCGCGGCAGCATGACCTTCCAGCCGCCGCGTCCGACGACCACGGCCCCCGGCCAGGCCTCGCCGCTCGCCCCCACCCCGGGCATCGGCCAGCAGGCGCCGCGCCCCGGCATGGCGACGCCCAACATGGCCCGGCCCAGCCGCGGCCTGTTCGGCGGCGGCTTCATGGGCGGCCTGATGGGCGGCCTGTTCGCCGCCGGCCTGTTCGGCATGCTGTTCGGCCATGGCTTCGGCGGCGGTCTCGGCGGCTTTGCCTCCTTCCTCGGCCTGATCCTGCAGATCGGCCTGATCTTCTTCCTGGTCCGCTTCGCCCTGCGCTTCTTCCGCAACCGGCAGAACGGCCCGGCCACGGCCGGCGCCGGCCCCATGGGCGGCCTCGGTCAGGCGCGCGGCATGGGCGGTGGTCCGTTCGGCTTCGGCGGTGGCGGCGGCAGCCAGCCCAAGCCCCAGCCGATCGAGCTGGAAGCCCAGGACTTCGACCAGTTCGAGGCGACGCTGAAGGCCGTGCAGGACGCCTATTCCCGCGAGGACATCGCCGCCCTCAACCGGCTGTGCACGGCCGAGGTCGCCGGCGTGTTCGCCCAGGAAATCGCCGAGAACACCCGCGCCGGCGTCCGCAACCTGGTCTCCGACGTGACGCTGCTTCAGGGCGACCTCTCGGAAGCCTGGCGCGAAGGCAACATCGACTATGCGACCGTCGCCATGCGCTTCTCCCTGACCGACCGGACCGTCAACCGCGTCACCGGCCAGCCGGTGGATGGCTCCGACGGACCGCAGGAGGCCACCGAACTGTGGACCTTCCGCCGCGCGCCGGGCACCCGCTGGGCCCTCTCGGCCATCCAGCAGGCCGGCTGACGCCGGCAGGCCACGACGGGAGCGTCATTCTCCCGTCATTGGCATCGGCATTGCTAGATCATCGGAACGGACGGCAAAGCGCGTCGCAGGTGCCCCCTGAGGCGCGCTTTCTGCCTGTCCCTGCGCCAGAGCAACCGCTTCCTGCCAAAGGCCCCCGAAAAGGACTTTGGCGGTCCGCTGCGGATTTCTCATGCCCCTGGGGCAGATGGGAAATCCGCATCTCTTCAGGAACGCCATGCAGTCAGCATCCGGCGCTCCTGGTATCAGAGGGAGTTTCACCATCATGACCACGGATGCCGGGGCGCCGATCCAGCAGACGGAAATGGACGCCGAGCGCGCCACGGCCCAGGCCGAGATCCAGGCTGCCGCGACCACGACACTGGTGCGATCCGAAGTCGCCGACCATATCGGCACGCTCTATCTCGACAACGGGACCAAGCGGAATGCGCTGAGCCATGCCCTTCTCGACGAGGTCATGGTGACGCTGGAGGGCTTCAAGGCCCAGGGCGTCCGGGTGGTCATCCTGCGGGCCGCGCCCGGACACTCGGTGTGGTCGTCGGGCCATGACATCCGCGAGCTCCGGGCCGACCATGGCGACCCGCTCGGCTATGCCAACCCGCTGGAGCGCACGCTGCGGGCGATCCGCGCCTTCCCGGCGCCCATCATCGCCATGGTGCACGGCACGGTGTGGGGCGGTGCGGTGGATCTGGTGCTGTCCTGCGACATGATC
>JBBSSF010000445.1:0-3619 GCA_038242345.1 Hyphomicrobiales bacterium | reverse complement strand
GGCGTCACCCCATCAAGCAGGAGGTGACCATAAACCCGGAGAGCCAGAAGGTCGTTCACCCCGAAGGACCGCGCCCGACCGGCGACAGTCTCCGGGGCGCACGGGTAAAATCCCGCGGCGATCGCCTCATTGAGCCTCTGACGGTCAATGCGAGCGATCTCGGCTGCAAGCGCAGTGGTGGCACGGAGGGTTGTCATGGTTGGGATCCTCTATTGAAATTTCCATAGCCACAAACGTTGTCCTCTATTGCTATGGTAAAGTCAATAGCCGATTCTACCCCCGCCGCTGCCGCCGCTCATGCGCCCGGATCGCCCGCCGGAGCCGCCAGCGCGCCCTTCCCATCGGAGCCACCATGCCGGAAACACTGGACCAGCGGCTTTCCCGGGCCCGGCAGCGGTCACTGCTGATCTGCTCGCCGATCGCGCGCAACCCGACATGGCAGACCATGCAGAGCACTCTCGATACCGTACTTCTTCTTCAGGAGCATGGGATCCGGGTTGCTTATGAACTGGTGATCGGGTCATCGGTCATCGAGAAGGCACGCAATGAACTCGCGGCCCGCTTCCTCGCCACGGATTTCACGGACATGCTGTTCGTGGACGATGACATGCAGTGGGATGCGCGCGACGTCCTGCGCCTGCTGATGAGCGACAAGGCGTTGATCGGTGGCGTCGGCCGGATGCGCTGCCAGAAGCCGAACACGGACCCGGCCGTCTGGTGCTGGCGGCCCCTGTCGGAAAATGGGGCGCTCCGGGCCGATGATTTCGGCGCGGTCGAGGTCCGGGGCTTCGGCGCGGCCTTCATGCTCATCAACCGCGGAGTCCTGCACGGGCTGGCAAGCGCTCATCCGGAATGGGCAGAGGATGCCCCGAAGGACTGGCCTGACGCTGTGCGGGGGAACTATTTCGCATTTTTCCGCCAGGGCGCCGATGATGGCCGGCCGCTGTCGGAGGACTATGTGTTCTGCGAGCGCTGGCGGGCGCTCGGGAAGAGCGTGTGGGTGATGCCGGACATCCGGCTGGGACATGTGGGGGCCTACACCTATGCCGGGTCCGTATCCGAACTTCTCCAGGAGGGATGACATGCGCGCCGTGACGATGACGAAGGACATGCGCCCGTGGCGCGCCGGTGACCGCGTCCCGCTGCCGGATGATGTCGCGGACCGGCTTGTCTCTTCTGGCGAGGCCCGCGATCCAGCCCCGTGGCCGGGGGACGGCGCGCCCTTCACCGATACGGTGGGAGCGCGTCAAGACCGGGCTGAACTTCCGGCACAGCGTTCTCCCCGGCAGCGCTACCAGACGAAGGGGTGATTTATGGCAGATGATCCGTGGAAGAATACCGGAGATCTGACGTCACAGATCCGGAAGCTCCAGTCCGTCACCCCATCGGCAGTTGATTTTGCACGAGTGGCGCGGGCTGTTGTGATCCTTGTCGCAGGTGACGTCACTCTCGTTCCGGTAGGGAATGCCGACGGAGAGACATTCACCTTCACGGGCCTCCCGTCCGGAACGGTTCTTCCGATCCTGACCCGTCGTATCACGGCGGCAACCGCAACCGTGGCAATCGCGGCAGATTGACATGAGCATTCGTCGCTATCTGGACGTGACGGAGGCGGCAGGGAGCTTTGCTCTCACTACTGTCGCTGCGGTCAAGGCTGATCTTGGGATCACGGGTACCGATGAGGATGCCTATCTTGGCGTTCTGATTGGGCGGTGCAGCGACGACATCGCGAGCTTCTGCAACCGCGTGTTCCCGGTCGAGACGCTCCGGGAGAGCTTCTACCCGCAGCGGGAATATTTCGCCTATCAGGTCCCGGGCGGCGTGAACGAGCTTCAGCTTTCCCGCTGGCCGGTCGTGTCGGTATCCTCCGTGGTCGAGAACGGCACGACCCTCGTCGAGGGGGCGGATTATCTCGTCGATGCCGAGAACGGGCTGCTGACGCGTCTGGACGGGCTTGCCTATCCGCGGGCATGGCCGGTCTGGCCGGTGGTCGTGACCTACAGCGCGGGTTTCGCCACCATCCCGGCGACCGTCGAGGGGGCGTGTGCCCGGCTGGTACGTGCCCGCTGGTTCGCCCGGGCGCGGGACCCGCTGGTGCGGTCCGAGCAGACCGAGGGGCTCGGCCGGACCGATTATTGGGTCTCCGACAACCCCGCAGCCGGCAACCTTCCGCCGGAAATCGCCGATGCGCTCGACAATTTCCGCGTCCCCATGATCGGGTGACCCATGGATGCAGCGCAGGCTTCCAGCCTCCTCCGGCGGCAGATCGACCAGCATGGCGAGCCGGTGACGCTGCGACGCGTCGTGTCCAGCGTGAACCATGACCTGCCTCTTTCAGCGTTTGTACGCGGCTTCAAGGCCGACCAGATCACCGCCGGAGTGCAGCAGGGCGACCGGTCCGCGGTCCTTCACCCGGACGATGTGGTGGTCGCGACGTGGCTCTCCGGTGTGGCCATGCAGCCGGGCGAAAACCCGGACCGGCGGGTACCGAAGAAGGGCGACAAGCTGATCGTGGCCGGCCGCGTCTGCAACATCGAGGCGGCCGAGGGTGTCTATCTTGGGACCGCGCTGGTGCGCATCAATCTCGTGGTGAGGGGCTGATGGCCCGGGCCCCAAAGGTCGACAGCCTCGCCCGCGACATCGACGTGATGATCAACGAGACGCTCTCGCCCGAGGCACAGGCCCGCGCCTTCGCTGATTGGGCGCGGGAACAGAAGGTCGAGATGGAGCGCACGAACCGATCCGCGCTCGGCAAGGAAACGCGCATCGATACCATCGTCAACGGCGTCCGCGGGGCGCCGGAGGCATCCGTCACGGTGCCGGGCACGATCGTCTACGAGGCCGATGTCGGGCTGTCGATCGTGGCCGAGGCGTTGGACATGGTGCGCCAGCACGCGCCGGTGAAGTCCGGCCGCTTCCGCAATACCATCCTGATCTATGCCGACGGGCATGAGGTCCCGTCCGTAGAGGCGGCAGAGGGCGCGGCAGAGGTGGCGATCACCTCTGGTGTCCCCTATGCCCGCAAGCTGGAGGGACAAGGCGCGACGGCCGAGAACCCGAAGAAGTGGATGTCCAGTCAGGCGCTTGATGGCATTTTCCAGGCGGTCTCCCTGCTGCTGAAGGCCCGCTATTCACGGGTCGCGAGCATCAAGTTCTCATTCGTCTCGGTGTCAGGATCATCCGGGATGCTGGAGGACTGGGCGAGTGCCACGTCTTTTACGAGGAAAAGGTTTGATGGCGGCGGCGAGCGCAAGACTCGCGCTCGCAATGAATGGCTGCGCCGTCAGCCGGCCGTCGTGATCCGGTTCAGGTGACCCCATGGCATCCGCTGCGGCAATGGCCGCCATCCAGAGCGCCGTGTCCGCCGCGTGGTCGCACACTGCGATCGTGCTGCCGAACAGCGGCATCACCCAACTGCCTGCCGATGGCTCGGCGCTGCTGTTCCTTGAATTCCCGGTCGCATTCGAGGGGCAGAAATCGCTCGGCGCGCCCGGCGCCAATATCTGGCGCGAGGAAGGGGTGTTCCGCCTCGTCCTGCTGATCCAGTCCGGCATCGGTCTGGACCCGTGGCCGGCCCGCATCGACACGCTACGGGCGGCGCTCCGGGGGCAGTCGCTCC
>JBBSSF010000444.1:0-3633 GCA_038242345.1 Hyphomicrobiales bacterium | reverse complement strand
GTCGTCGATGACCCGGCGGCCGGTGAAGCCCGGCGCGTCCTTGGTCAGGAAGCCGGCATCATCCACGGTGAACGGGATCGCCGGATCGATGCCGCGGCCTTCCAGCGCCGCGCGCGACGCCACCCAGACCTCGAAGTCGTCGGCGCCATGGCCCGGCGCGGTGTGGACGAAGCCGGTGCCGGCATCCTCGGTCACATGGTCGCCGGCCAGCAGCGGCACGGAGAAGCCGTAGCCCAGCGCCTTCAGCGGATGATCGCAGAGGAGATGGCCGAGCACCGCGGCGTCCACGCCGGCGCGGCGGGTGTAGCCGGTGACCCGGGCCGCCTTGAAGACATCATCGGCGAGCGTGTCGGCCAGCAGCAGGCGATCGCCCACCTTTGCCCAGTTGTCGGGGGCCGACTCGGTGACTTCATAGAGGCCGTAGACGATCTTCGGCGAATAGGAGATGGCGCGGTTGCCCGGCATGGTCCACGGTGTCGTGGTCCAGATCACCACCGACGCGCCTTCGAGCTGGGCGACATCATAGCCCGCATCCTCGGAGGTCGTGGAGGTCACGCCGCGGCCGCCGACGGAGGCCACCGGGAACTTCACGAAGACCGTGTCGGACTGGTAGTCGTGATATTCGATCTCGGCCTCGGCCAGCGCGGTGCGTTCCACCACCGACCACATCACCGGCTTGGAGCCGCGATAGAGCTGGCCGGAGCGGGCGAACTTCAAGAGTTCGCCGGCGATGATGGATTCCGCCTGGAAGGCCATGGTCAGATAGGGATGGGCGAAATCGCCCTCGACGCCCAGACGGCGGAATTCCGCGCCCTGGATGCCCACCCATTCCTCGGCAAAGCGGCGGCATTCGGCGCGGAACTCGACGACCGGCACCTTGTCCTTGTCGCGGCCCTTGGCGCGATACTGCTCCTCGATCTTCCACTCGATCGGCAGGCCGTGGCAGTCCCAGCCCGGCACATAATTGGAGTCGAAGCCCTGCATCTGGTGCGAGCGGGTGATCGCGTCCTTCAGGATCTTGTTGAGGGCGTGGCCGATGTGCAGGTGGCCGTTGGCATAGGGCGGGCCATCATGCAGCACGAACAGCGGCCGGCCCCTGGCATCGGCCCGCAGGCGCTCATAGAGGCCGAGCTTTTCCCAGCGGGCGATGATTTCCGGCTCCTTCTTCGGCAGGCCGGCCCGCATGGGGAAGTCGGTCTGCGGCAGGAACAGGGTCTTGGAATAATCACGCGGCGCGGTGTCGGTCATCGAACAAGGTCTCTGAAGAAGCCGCAGGAGCGGCCGACCGGAACGGGTCGGCAGGAACGCGGGGCGGCTTCGGATCGGACAGAATGAAGGATAGAATTTGCGGCTGCTGACTTCTAGAGCATTTTCAGGCGACGCGGATACCAGTTCGCGTCAAGAAAATGTGCAAGATCAAATGACTGGAGCGGTTTCCGGTGAGCCGGAACGACCGGAAAATGCTCTGAGGCAGCAGATCTCGCGAGCGGCGCGCTTCCAGCACTGTCGAGCAGGATCGTCCGGTCTCGAACAGCGCGCTGCGGAACGCGCACGCGGGCCCCGGCTCCCGCCGCGATCAGGCGTCAGGCGGGAACCGGGCCGATAATTCGCCGTCTGTCAGGGCACGCGCGGGCGCGCACGTCGGGAAATCGGTCCATGCCCGGCCTTTTATCAAGCCCCGGGGCCAGTTTCCAGCGCGGGAATCGCCGGGGCCACAGAAGCCGCACGCTGCCACGGATCGAGGACGGTCAGGCCGCAGTCGGCGAGATCGCGCACGAAGCGGGTGGCGACCGCCGCCCCGCGCGCCCGGGCGATCGCCGCCAGCATCGCCTGCCGCTCGCCGATCGGCCGGCCGAGGCTCTCGCGCCCCTGCCGCACGGCGACGAGCGCCGAGGCGGCCATGAGATCGAAGGGCAGGATCCGCCCGGCAAAGCCCAGCCGCAGGAAGGCGCCGAACCGGGTGGAGAGGTCCACCCGCCGCCGCGCATCGGCGATATGGGAGAGCGCCGACAGGATCTCGCCGACCCCGGGCGCCGTCACCGCCAGCTCCCCCGGCGACCGCCCCGTCACGAAGCGCATCACCGCCGGATCCGGCACCCGGCGCATCAGCTCGGCCAGAACGGGCGTATCGAGGATCACCACGCCCGCGCCCCCCGGGCCGGCAGCTCGCCGCGACGGCCGAACAGGTCGAGCTCGACGCCGTTCAGCGGGCCGAATAGGGAGCGGGCGAGCGTGGCCAGATCGGGCAGTGCCGGCGCCGGCGCGGACGGGGCCTCGGCCTCCGGAGCACCTGCCGGGGGGACGACGGTCTCCTCCGCCGGCGGCGGGAGGGCTGGAATCTCGGCGGCCGGCGGGTTGGCCGGCGCGGGGGAGGCGGATCCGTGCCGGGCCTCGGCCCGCCGCTTCGCCCGCAGCGCCCGCGCGACCAGGGGCAGGGCCGGGGCCCCGCCCCGGGCACCCGCCATCCGGCGCCGGAGGCGACGCGATCCGGACCGGACCGGCCCGCCGGCAGAAATCCCACTTCCCCGCGCCACGCCGCCCGGTCTCCCCGCTGTCATCGGGCCGTCTTGTGGCGGCCCGGCACCGGAAAATCAACCGGCCGCGACGCCCGGCCGTGCCGGAGCCGCTCAGGGAACCACATCGAGATCCGTCTGCCGGAACTCGTCATCGGTCGCGAGCACCGGCACGCCATAGTGCCGGACACAGGCATAATGCAGGCAATCGCCAAGATTGAGCCGCCGCCGGCCGGCGCCATAGCGGCTCGCCGCGGACAGCGCCAGCGTCGTCAACGCCTCGGCCGGCGGCATATCCCGCACCAGGATGCCAACGTCCGCCAGAAAGGCCCGGACCATGAGGCCGGCATCGGCAACGGACAGGCCCAGCTTGTCGGGCCGCGCCAGAGCCAGAGCCGCTTCCAGAATGGCAACCGGCGAGGTCATCGGTGCGGGAGCCGCAAGGATTGCCGCCGAGACGCGCGCCGCCTCGGCCTCGTCCGACAGGACCGCCACGAGAGCGCTGGCGTCGACGAACATCACTCCTCATCCCACATGGCATCGAAGACCGCGCGGGGGAGCGGCCGCCGGGCCGTGTCCGTGAGGGAAACGCCGAATTTGCGGCGCAGGCGGGCGGCGGACTGAAGGGGCGTCGGCGTGGCGCGGCGGGACACAGCCTCGCGCAGCGCCGTCAGCAGGGCCTCCGAGGGCGCCGTGCCGAGAAGCGTCGCCAGCGTCTGCACGAGACGCTGCATCTCCTGTCGGGTTTCCTGCCCGGCATCGGGATCGATGATCTCAATCGCCATGACCGCCTCCCAAGCAGATCCCGGAACACGCTCTGAAATCTAGGTGAGACGGGGCCACTTTGAAAGAGCCCCGGCGGAAGGCTGTCCGCCGGGAGCGCCGAAGACATTCGGCGGCGATGTGGAGACCGGATGCCGGAAGAAATGCGCCCGGCTGACACAGCGGAGCCTTTTCCCGCGCGCCGGAGCCCGCGGGAAAAGGCGTCGAGACCAAAGGCCCCCGAAAAGAGACCCCTGCTATCCCGATGCGGATTTCTCCCGGGCTTCTGGAGCCAGAGAGAAATCCGCCGGTCTTCAGACGCCCGGGTGCGGTCTGCACTGCGTGCGCCGGGCCTCAG
>JBBSSF010000443.1:0-3636 GCA_038242345.1 Hyphomicrobiales bacterium | reverse complement strand
TGGCGCCCCAGCATTTCTATGTCGTGCGCAGCATCGAGGAGGCCGATGGCATCCAGGGGCTGCCTCATGCCAGGGCCATCCACGCCCGCGGTCCCTTCGATGCCGATGCCGAGGAAAAGCTGATGCGCGCCGAGGGCATCGAGGTGGTGGTGACCAAGAACAGCGGTGGCACGGCCACCGAGGGCAAGCTGATGGCGGCGCGCCGGCTGGACATTCCGCTGATCGTCATTGCCCGGCCGCCCCTGCCGGAGGGCGTGCCGGTGCTCTACGACCTGCCGTCCACCCTCGACTGGATTCGCGCTCATGGCACGTCCTCGGGCACCGAGCGCGGGGTGTAGACCCAGGGCCGGCGGGAATCGAGGCGCGGGATCAGCCGGGTGGTGGAGGCGCCGATGAGGACGAGGGTGCTCATGTCGATCCGGGTCGGGTCGACACGGGCGAGGTCGGTCACGGTGATGTGCTCGTCCGGCCGGCCGACGGCGCGGGCGAGGATCACCGGCGTTTCCGGTGCCGTCAGGGTGCCGAGCAGGGCCAGCGCCTCACAGATCCGGTCCGGCCGGGCCTTCGAGGCGGGATTGTAGAGGGCGATCACGAAATCCGCGTCGGCCGCCGCCGTCAGCCGGCGCAGGATCAGCGGCCAGGGCTTCAGGTTGTCCGAGAGGGAAATCGCGCAGAAATCGCCGCCGAGCGGTGCGCCGGCGCGCGCCGCCGCCGCCTGCATGGCGCTGATGCCGGGGACGACGGCGATATCGAGATCGCGCCAGAGGCAGGGGCCGGTCTCCAGCGCCTCGAACACGGCCGCGGCCATGGCGAACACGCCGGGATCGCCGCCGGAGACCACCGCCACCCGGCGTCCGCTCGCGGTGAGCTGGAGGGCGTGGCGGGCGCGGTCCAGCTCCACCCGGTTGTCGGTGGGGAAGCGCTCCAGCCCGTCGCGGTGGGGCACCCGGGCGACATAGGGGCCATAGCCGATGAGGGCATCGGCCTGAAGCAGGGCTTCCGCCGCCTCCGGGGCGACCCAGCCGGCCGGGCCGGGGCCGAGGCCGACGATGCGCAGCCAGCCAGTCTTTGCGGGAGTCATGGCCGCCGTCCTTCGCCGGGCACCAGCACCAGCGAGAAATAGGGAGCCGTGTCGTCGGCCTTGTCGGCCAGCCGCTCGATCTTCTCGCCGGCCATGGTGCCGCGCTCCACATAGAGGGCGCGCTCCAGAAGGCCCGCCTCGGTCAGCGCCCGGCGCACCTTGGGCAGGTTGCGGCCGAGCTTCATGATGACGGCGGCATCGGCCTTCGCCAGCCGCTCCGTCAGGGCGTCCGCCGGCAGGGTGCCGGGCAGCACCGTCAGCACGTCATCGCCCCAGGTCATCGGTGCGCCGGCGGCACTCGACGCCCCTGCCATGCCGGTGACCCCGGGGCAGACCGCGACGGGGAAGCGATCACGCAGGCGGATCTGCAAGTGCATGAACGAGCCGTAGAACAGCGGGTCGCCCTCGCACAGCAGCGCCACATCGCGTCCGGCCGCCAGATGGTTGGCGAGCGTTTCTGCGGCCCCGGCATAGAAGCCGGAGAGGGCGGAGCGGTAGTCGTCGCCATCGAAGGGCAGCTCGGTGGTGACGGGGTAGAGGAGCGGCAGCTCGATGGCACCGGCGGGCAGCCAGGGTTCGACGATGGTGCGCGCCTGCCCCTTGCGGCCGGCCTTGGCAAACCAGGCAATCACCGGGGACTGGCGGATGAGACGCACGGCCCGCACGGTCAGGAGTTCCGGATCACCGGGCCCGAGGCCGACACCGTGAAGAGTTCCAGAGGTCATTGGGGGACGGCTTAAAGAAAAGGGGGAGGGTTTGGGATCCCTCGGGATCCCAAGCGGGGGTCCGGGGCAGCCGCCCCGGAATCACTCTTTCGTTGAGGCAATCGCGTTGAGCGCTGCCGCCGTCATGGCCGATCCGCCCCGCCGCCCGCGGATGGTGAGGAACGGCACGCGCCCCCAGTCGACCAGCGCCGCCTTCGACTCCACGGCGCCGACGAAGCCGACGGGCATGCCGATGATGGCGGCCGGCAGCGGCGCCCCGGCGTCGATCATGTCCATGAGGTGGAAGAGGGCGGTGGGGGCGTTGCCGATGGCGACGACGGCGCCGGCGAGATGGGGCCGCCACAGCTCCAGCGCAGCGGCCGAGCGGGTGGTGCCGAGGCGGGCGGCAAGCGCCGGCACCTCAGGGGCGGCCAGCGTGCAGATCACGGCATTGTCGGCCGGCAGCCGCGCCCGGGTGACGCCCATGGCGACCATGCGGGCGTCGGTCAGGATCGGCGCGCCGGCCTGAAGCGCGGCCCGGGCGGCAGCGACGGCGCCGTCGGAAATCAGGATGTCCGGCGCCAGATCGACATCGCCGGCGGCGTGGATGATGCGCACGGCCACCGGCTCGGCCTCGGGCGAAAAGGCGGCGAGATCGGCTTCGGCGCGGATGATGGCGAAGGAGCGGGCATAGATGGCCGCGCCGTCGCGCAGATAGTCGGAGGCGGTCATGGGCGGTCCCCCAGAGCGAGAAGGTGGGCGGCGAGTTCGGCGCTCGACGCGACATGGGCGGTGACCTCGCCATCGGCCCGGCCATGCGGAATGAGGGCGAAGCCCTCCGGCGTGGCGGTGGCAGTCAGCCGGGCCGGGGCATCCCGGGCGCAGCCCTTGGCGCAGCCGGAGACATGGACGCGGACGCCCGGCCCGAGGCGGCGGGCAAAGGGCGCGACGGCCCGGGCGACGGTGCGCACATCGGCATGGGCAGAGGCACAGTCCGGCCGGCCGGCACAGGCGGTGACCGACAGCAGCGGGTCATCCCTCCGGGTGATGAAGGCCGGACTGAGCGCGCGCACGGCCTGACGGGTGGCCTCCGGCGAAAGGCCGGTGCGGACGAGGCCGTGCTCGGGGGCAAGCCGGATGTCGCCCGTGGGGGCAAGGCCGGCCAGCCGCAGGAGGCCATCGGCGGTGAGCCGCCCGAACGGCGCGATGACGGCGAGCGCGGCGCCATCGGTGAGCGCCAGCGCGCCGATCAGGGGCGGCCGCACCGGCCGCGGCGCCGGATCGACGGCGGGATCGAGCCCCATGGCCCGGGCTTCGGTCCGGGCGGCGGCGCGGAAATCCGGCTGTTCCAGCAGCGTCCGCACCCGGGCGCGGCGTCCGGGCGGCTGGGCGCGGGCGATCACCCCGGCAAGGGCTGCCAGAATGTCGGGGATCCGCTCGGGCGCGGCGCTGCCGAGCCAGTCCGGCCCGGCTGCGCCATCCAGACCGACGCGGATCCGGTCGGGGCCGGTCGCCTCCAGCCGGATGTCGGCCCGGGTGGCGGAAAGATCGGCGCGGCCGCCATCATCCAGCAGCGTGCCGAGCTTGGGTGGCAGGCCGCGGAAGGCGGGGTCTGAGACCAGACGCGCCTCAAGGGCTGCCACCAGCGGGCCGGCATCGAGGGCGGCATCCGGGTCGCAGCCGGCAAGCGGCGGCACGATCAGCGCCCGGGCGGCCTCGCGTGCCGCATCGGCATCGAGAAGGCCGGCGGCATCGAGATCGTCGGCCAGGGCGGCCTCGGATCCCGGCCGGACACCGCGGATCTGGAGCCCGGCGCGGCGGGTGACATCCAGCCGTCCATTGCCGAATTCC
>JBBSSF010000442.1:0-3638 GCA_038242345.1 Hyphomicrobiales bacterium | reverse complement strand
TCCGGCGAGTGCCGACCGGGTTTCCGGCGGCACATCGGCCGGCAGCGCGGCGATGGCCAGCAGCAGACGGTAGGTGGTCCGGCTCGCCCCGGACAGCCAGCGCCGGGTGGCCTCGGGCACGGTGTGGAACAGGCCGGCGAGCTGGAGCTGCTTGTCGGCCTCGCCCGCCCCTTCCGAGAGCGGGCCATCGACCAGCCGGAGCGCCGGGGCCCCGCTCGTCTCCAGCGCCTCGGCAGCCGTCCGCAGCCGCTCGACGACGGTCCGGCGCAACAGGGTGTGCGGTCCGGTGCCCAGCACCAGCGAGAAGCCGATCATCAGCATCATCGGCACGCACGCCATCTGCCAGGCATAGAGCAGGCCGCGGGTGACGATCTCGCCGGCGGGCACGAAATCCACCAGCGTGAGGATGAAGGCGATGACGAGGGCGACGATGGAGGCATTCTCGCCGAGCTGGGAGATCGAGCCCAGGAACAGGAAGGCGAAGGAGGTACCGGCAATGACGATGATGCGCAGCAGCGGCGCATCGGCCGTCGCCTGGATCACCGGCGCCAGCCCGAGGACGACGGTGCTGGCCAGCACGATGATGCCGAGGGCCTGCCCGACATTCTCCGCCCCGTCGGGCCGCATCAGATAGATGATGAGATAGCAGCCGATGGCCGATTCCGGGATCTTGTAGAGCATGGCCACGCCGGCGACCAGGGCGCACAGCAGCGCCACCCGCCACGTCATGCCGAAGCGGCCGGGAAAGGGCTTCAGGTCTTCGAGGGCCTGACGGGCGATCCCCCGCCACGCGGTGTCAGCAGGCCGAGCCATGATGCACCGTCGCGGTGACGGATGCGCCGATGCGCATCAGGTCGTCGGGGGGATCGAACAGGCGGATGCGCACCGGAAAGCGCTGGGCCACGCGCACCCAGTCGAGGCTCTTGGGGATGAGCGGCATCTTGCGCGGCAGCTCGATGACATCCTGGGACAGCACACCCCAGCCGATGCCCTCCACCCGGCCGCGGATCTCCCGGGTGCGGTCGGCCAGCGCATAGACGGTGGCGCAGTTGCCGGCGCGGATGCCGGACAGCTCGGTTTCCAGAAAGGCGGCGGAGGCATACCAGGCGCCGGTGTCGATCAGGGTGAAGATCGACTGGCCGCTCAGCACGAACTCCCCCGTCCCCACCGACAGGCCGACCACCTTGCCGTCAAACGGCGCGCGCACCTCGGAATCGGCCAGCGCCCGCTCGGCGATCGCCAGCGCCGCGCGGCGGGCTTCCACCAGCGCCTCGGCCGCCGCCAGATTGCCGACGAGCACGTCGGCGGCCTCCCGCTGCTTCAGCGCCTGGGCCAGGCTCACCTCGGCATCGCGCTTCGCGGTCGCCGCATCGTCCACCTGCTGGGCGCTGACATAGCCCTTCGGCCGCAGCGACTGGAGGCGGGCAAGCGTCTGGGTGGCGAGCGCCAGATTGGCCTCGGCCCGCGTCACCTGATCCCGGGCGATGGCGGCATTGGAGACTTCGGCGGCCACCGCCCGCTTCTTGTCGGCAAGCGCGGCTTCCGCGATCTTCAGGTCCGCCGCGGTCTGGGCGACCTGAAGCTGATAGGGCAGCGGATCGAGGGCGACGAGCAGGTCGCCCTTCCGCACCGCGTCATTCTCGGCCACCCCGAGGGTGACGATGCGCCCGGGCACCGCCGCGGCGACGTTCACCACATCCGCCGTCAGCACCGCATCCTGGGACAGCGGGTTGAGATCGGCCGTGCGCGCATAGCGCCAGCCGAACCAGCCTGCCGCAACCAGTGCAAGAATGCTGACCACTGCCCCGAGGGCCCGGCGGGCCGCCTGCTTTTCCGCATCCGCCACGTTGCTACCGTCCGAAAGTCAGGAGGGAGACGAGAAAGCCGATGAGCGCGGCCAGGCACACATAGACCGGCAGGCGGACCGGCAGCGCATCATCAAGCCCGATGCGGATGAACACCAGCCGCACGAGCACGGCGCCGAAGACGCCGGCCAGCGTACAGGCCAGCCAGGACGGGAAATAGGCCCCGAACAGCGGGATCGCCGGCGCCCCGGCCGAGGTGCACCCGGCAACGATCAGCACGGCCAGCAGGGTGGTCACCTGCCGGCCCATCAGCCGGCCGGACCGGATCCGCCGCAGCCGTGCAACAAGAGGACGATCGAGCACCCGACGTGACCTTCCCCGCACATGATACCAAAGATCCTTGAAAAGGACTCTTTGGTATTCCGATGCAGGTTTTCCATGCCTTTGGGGCATATGGAAAATCTGCTGATCCTCAGGCGCTAAGGTGCGGTCAGCACTTCGTGCGCCTGGTATGAAACCAGACCGGAGGCGAAACCGGAACGGCCGGACGCCGACGCATCCCGCCACCAGGACGGGCCCGGATTTCCCGCTCCCCCCGGGGATGTCCCGAGTCCATCTCCGGAGTCCGCTTCCGGACAGCCGCAGCCCGGGTCATGGCCTGCAGACGTCCGGACGACTTCACCGCCCCCGATGTCGCCGCCGGTTCCACTGCGGACTAGCCTAGAAATCGGGGGCCCGGCAAGTCAATAGCGCGGCCGCCACATTAATATTCGGTCAGTCGAAAGCTGGCCCGCAAAGCGTTCTGATCCCGGGATGAAACGGCGCGCGCCGCGTCGTTTCGCCCATATGGACGCCGATGGACTATGCCCCGGACGCAGAACCCGACGGGATCCGGACGCTTTGCCAGCGGCCCGGCAGATGGCGGGGCTCAGCGCGCCGCCGCCCGGCTTTCGCGCATGGTCAGCAGGCCGCCGATGAGGAAGCACAGGCCGCCGAGCGCCAGATGGATGTTGGAGACATCCATGATCCAGCCCGGCTCCGGCCCCGCCGGCACCCAGGCGAGCGTCGAGGCGGTCATGAAGAAGATGCAGCCCAGCAGGTTCACGGCCACGATCTGCCAGTCGAGATCCTTCGGCCGCCAGCTCCAGTAGCCATGCCCGGCCTCGATGAAGGCGAGATAGCCCGACACGAGGAAGAGCACCGAGCCCACCATGCCCGGGATCCACACCGCCACATCCTGCATGTACCAGAGCGGACCGGCGAGGAACGGATCGAAGGTGTTGAAGTTGAACTGGATGGTGCCGATGAACTGGGTGAAGGTGGACAGCCAGCCCGGGCTCCGCGGATGCCAGCCGATCAGCGCGACCTGACGCGGCTGCGCGTCTGTCGGGTCCGGCGAGAACTCCGTCGCGTTCGCCGCCTGGAAATGCTGCATGTAGCCGCCGATCGTGAACGGGATCGAGCCGGCAAAGAACACCGCATTGATGAGATTGACCGCCGGCGCCGACGCTGCCGGGATGAGGGACATCAGGCTGCCGAGAATGAACAGGCAGGAGCCGATGGCAAAGGCCAGCGCGTTCCACCAGTTGTAGGTCCGGGTCTGCCAGACCGGGACGGCGCCCGCCTCCAGCGCCCGCTCGTGGCGGAACAGGCCCTTGCGGTGCTGGCGGGCGCGCCAGACGATGTGCCGGTCGCCCAGATGATAGCTGCGGAAGGTGATGAACGGCCACGCGCCGGCCACCTCGATGCGCAGGGGCGGCCGGACCGGCTCCGGCGATCCCATCATGGGACACCTGCCGATGGCTGAAGAACGGACATCTCATCCCCCATCCG
>JBBSSF010000441.1:0-3669 GCA_038242345.1 Hyphomicrobiales bacterium | reverse complement strand
GCCGGTTTCATCGCGCAGATAGGTGTCGGGGTTCACAGTGCCTGCGAACACGCACTGGCGCGGCACCTCGACGGTATAGCGGCCATAGGGCGGGCGGAAGCGGTCGGTGGTGCGGGTCAGGAAGGCCTTGATGCGCGAGACCTCGGCCCGGCCGATGGCGTCGAGCTCGGCGATTTCCACGATCCAGACGCCCTGCATGTGAATGGCCGCGTCCTTGGACCCAAGCTCGGGCAATTCGTCGGTGAACCAGTCCTCGCCCGCGAGCACCTTGATCGCGGTGGATTTGCGCGCGCCCTGCGGCCCTTCGAGGATCAGCATGTGATCGGCCTTCACCCCGGGCCGGTAGATCCGGGCCACGGCAGAGATCAGCCAGAGCGCGCCGATGGTGTGATGGAAGGATGTCGGCGCTGCACCGAGGTAGGTGCTGGTCCAGGTCTCGATCCGGGGCGTGCCGTCCCATTTCAGGGTGTCGAGCCAGTCGCGAACCGGATGGATGCGCATGTCGCGGGCCACCGCGCCGACACCCCGGCTGACGACCATCGGGGCGACGTTGAGCCCGCGCAACTGCAGCCATTCGGCGGTGCGCACATCGTCGGCATCGTCCCAGGGGCGCGGAAAGCGGATGGCCGGGTCATCCCAGGGCAGCGGCTGGCGCACCACGATGGATTGGGCGAACTCGTCGAAGGCCAGGAGACCGGCAAAGACCGGATCCGAGGACAGGGCGATGATCACATTGGCCTCGTTGCGCTCGGGCGTGCCGGACAGATCCTGACACAGCCGTCCGAACCAGGCGGGCCGCGCGATCCGGCCCTGCGGATCGCCCGTCGCATGCACGCGGCGGCGCAGTTCCGTCAATTGCTTGTCGAGGATGGACATGGAGATGCCGGTCGCAGTCTTGATCCGGGCAAGGATCTGGCGTTCGGGCAGCGGATCGAGCCGGGCAAGCGCAAGGCGGCCGAGAAGGCTGGAGAGCGCGGCGAGTTCGGGCGGGTTGGTCAGCGCCTCGGCGGCGGCAATCAGAACGTCCGGATCGCCAGGCGTCGGAGCTGCCACTGTCGTCATGGCCTCAAGTCCGACCGGCTCGTCGGCCGAAATCTCCGGGCGATAGTCCGCCGCACGCGCTCCGCGCATCAGATCGTCGTTGAAATCGTCGCCATTGAGCGCGACCACGATCTGGTTCGGAATGTCGGCCCGGTTCAGCCGGTCCGAGAGCGTGGCGGCCGCCTGACGACCGGCATCGCCAGCATCGGCGTAGATCGTGATCCGCGTTGTGCCCGCCGGCCACTGAAACCGCGTGAGACCATCGGCAGAGAGCGCCGCCCAGACGGCGGTGCCGAACAGGGCATGTGCTGCCAATGCCGTCTCGATGCCTTCAGCGATGCCAAGATGTCCGTCTGCAGGCATGGCGAACAGGCGCACGGCCGCATCCGCTACCGATCCCAGCATCTTCTTCCCCGCAGGCGCCTTGGCACTGCCGTCGTCGAGCAGGAAGGTGCGGTGGATGCCCGGCGCGCGCTGCCCGTCCGCCAGGCGTGGCAATGCGATCAGCCCCGGCCAACCGCGTCGCGTGTCGAAATCCGGCAGGTCGGGGTGGAACAGCAGATCCGGGCATCCCGGATCGGCAAGGCCGCGGGAGCGGAGGTAGGTTTCGCCGGGGGTGCCAGCGAGCGGCTGCGCGCCATCGACCAGCCGGGCAATCTCGCCGGTATGATCGGGCTTCGCGCGTGGCGCGTTTCGGGGCGCGGGATGATCCATTCCGGCAATCCGCGCCGCCTCGTCGAAGAGCGCGCCATCGCAGAGCCCGGTTGCCTGCGCGATCAGGTCGATGGGCCCTGCGCTTTCGCCGGTGGCATAGTCGAACCCCCAGCCGGCATAGGGCCCGTCGAGATGGATCGTGCAGGACCCTTCCTTGCGCGGCGGGCGGCCGGACAGGTCGGCACAGCGCAAGGAGCGACGGTCGCGCGCAAGCCGCGCCCCCGGAAAGATGCCGGGGAGCCAGTCGCCAGTTGTCGCCGCCAGCCGGTCCTTTACGGCCGCCAGATCGTGGCGTGCTTTCGGCGTGCCGACATCGTTGAGATCGATCATCGCGCCCCCTCAGGCCAGAAGGACGAGCCCGCGCTCAGCGCGGGTGATGGCGGTATAGAGCCAGCGACGGCGGTCGATCTCGCTGCGTCCCAGCCCGTCATCCCAGACGATCACGTTCTCCCACTGCGACCCTTGCGCCTTGTGGGCGGTGATCGCCCAGCCGTAGGTCGCCTCGGTCAGCTTGCGCTTTTCCCGCCAATCGCGGTCATGGCGCTTGGCGTCGTAGGCGACGTGATCCTCGAAATGCCCCTTGTAGATGCGCAGCCGCCCGGGGCGTCCGTCGCTGTCGAAGGGGGAGACCCGGCGCCCGTCCTCGTCATGCACCACGGCCGAGAAATAGAGGCTGCCCTCATCGACGATATCCTCGAGGGTCAGGAACATGCCGTTGATAAGCCCGAGCGAATTGTCGTTCTTGAGGCAGATGATCTTTTCCGCCGCGCCAGTGGGCAAATACGTCCCGCCCAGCCCAGCTGCCGCACGCATCGCATTGTTGATCTGTAACCGTGTCGCATTAAGCCCGCAGATCAGCTGCCCGCCACGCAGCGCCTGTTCCGGCGAAATGTCGCCCTTGCGCATCTTGGCGACATGGGTGTCGTAGGTGCCAAAACCGATGGGCTCGCCCATCCGCGCCATGGTGGCGAGACGGATGATCGCGCTCTCAGTCGCCTGACGGTGGATCTCGGTAAGCATCACGTCAGGCGCATCGCGGGTGAAGGCGCCTTCGCCCTTGATGGGCGGCAACTGACCCGGATCGCCCAGAACGAGGATCGGTTTTCCAAAACTCATCAGATCGCGCGCCATTTCCTCGCCCACCATCGACACCTCGTCGAGGACGATCAACCTTGCATCCGCCGCATCGCTCTGCGGGTTCAAGGCGAAACGGGGATGCTTCATCGCCGAGAGCGCCTGCCGCATGGCCTCGATCGCGGCCTCGGCCGTGGTGCGATCAAAGCCGGTGAGGCGCCGTGCGGCGATCTCGGCCTCTCGGACCTTCTGCGCTGCGGCCTCGATTTCCGCTTCCGTGGCCTCGATCACAGAATAGATCAGGCTGTGGATGGTGCGCGCAGGCGTGCCTTTGCGGGTCAGCACCAGCGCCGCCTTTCCGGTGAAGGTGGCGGTAACCACACCCGGCACGCAGGTGCCGTCCTTCGCGCCACGATGGGGCGACAGGCCAAGCTCATCGAGCGCGAACTTCAGCACCGTGCTCTTGCCCGATCCGGCATAGCCAAAGAGCCGGAACACCTGTTGCTGCTCGGTGCGGTTCTCGAACCAGTCGCGGACCTCGGCGATGGCGGCGGCCTGCGCCACCGATGGAGTAAATTCCGTCATGTCTTCCGCGCCTCCACCGCATAGTCCTTGACCACCCCGCCGTGCGCGGGATCGCCCACTTCGCATTGGCGCACGAAGATGCGCCGGCCATCGGGCAACTGGCGCCAATGCCCCCGACGCAGGTGCCAGCGCGGGCTGGCATGACTGCCGCCGAGCCGTTCGGATGCAGTGCGAAGCCGGGCCGGATCGATGGCGACCTGATGCCAGGTCCAGCCGCGCACCCCATCTCGCGCGAAGGGTTTGCGCTTGATTGGG
>JBBSSF010000440.1:0-3690 GCA_038242345.1 Hyphomicrobiales bacterium | reverse complement strand
TGGTGATGACGCCACCGGGCCGGGCGCCGTTCTCGAACAGCTTGGAGGCGTGCCGTTCCATCATGCGGGCCGCGCCGATCGCCTCGGCCGCCATGCTGAGCGGGCACCGGGTGAAGGGACCGCGAACATGAAGGATGTCGCCAGCCGGCACCGGGCGTCCGTGAAGGCGATAGCTGGGCTCGCCCGTGAGGGTGTCGAACTCGACGGTCAGGGCTGAGGGCCGATAGGCGATGATCTCGCGCACCTCGCCGCCGACGCGGTTCACCCACGCCATGCCGCCGAAGTCGTTCGTCAGCGCCGCCATGGTCAGGTCGCGGACCAGTTCCCAGCCGGCCAGCCAGTCGTTGGCATCGCCCCGGAGAAGGTCCGCCATCGGGTGTTCGACGGGCTCGGTGCTCCCGTCCGCCCGGCGCTCGACAACGGCAATGTCCAATGTGGACACCGCCTCGGCAATCACGCGGACAGCAGCGGCAACGGCCGGCACCCGCAGGGCCTCGGCCCCCGAGACCGCGCCGGAGACCAGCGGGCCACCCGCGAACAGGGAGAGGAGCCAGTCGGGCGGCGCATTCACGCTGCCCTCGGCCGGAGCCTCCCCGACACCGGGTTCGGTGCGGGTCTCGATAGGGACAGGGCGGGGGGAGAAGGGCCACAAGCGCATGACCGGAGGATGCGCTGATAGCCAGAAGAACAGAACTCGGACACTCTGGGCAAAAGAGGGTCGGTTACGGCCTGAACAGCTTCATCAGTTCTTCCTCACAGGCGCAGAACTGGCCGGCCACCTTCTTGACCGGGGATCCCGGGAGCTTCGAGAGGGTGCGGCGCACGAAGTCTTCGGAACGGCCGATGCGCCCCGCGATTGCGGCAGCCCCCCAGAGGATCTTCGGTCCCCGGGCCGGTGCGGCAGCCTGAAGGATCCGGTCGGCACGGGCGGGCGTCAGAGGGGGGCGGGTCATCGGGGCACCTCCGGAATGCAGAAGAACAGTTTCCTGCCGTCGCGTTCGATCACGGCCTGACGGTCGGCCAGCACCACCACGGCACCGCCGCCGATCTCCCAGACGAGCCCGCCGATCCAGTCGCGCGGGGCCTCGAACAGATGCTGCACCGGCCAGCCGAGACGGGCGGCAGCCTCACCCCACTTGTCGAGGAAGGCGCCGGCATCGTCCCGGGCCTGCATCCACCGCGTGTGATCCATGCCGACAGGCGGGCCGGCCTGAAGGTGTGCCCATGCCGCCGCATAGACGGACGGGACGCCGCCATCCTCGGCAATCGCGGCGCGCTCTGGGGTATCGAATTTTGGCGAAATGGGGGGTACCCCCACCCTCAAAACCTTCAAAACCTCCTCGTCAGGGGTTTCGATGGTTTTGAGGGTTCCAGACCCCACCGTTCCAGAATTTTTCTGCCACTCCCGATACCGGTCCATCCACTTGGAGGTCATCACTTCGCACCTCCCGCCAGCTTCGGGTTCCAGATGAACTCCTCGGTCGGGCGCCCACCGGCTGGCCGGGGTTCTACAGCCTTGGAGCGAATATGGTGGGTGTCGGCCAGAACCTTCAGGGCCGCGTCAACGGCTCCTCGGTCGGACAGGCCAGCCCATGCCTTCTGGTGAACATCCCGCGCCCGGAACGGGGCCGGCAGCGCGTCCCGGCGGGCGAGGATCAGCTTCGCCCCGGCCTCGGCCGCATGGCTGCCGGAGGCATAGAGCCGGAGCGCATGGGGCTTCAGGTACTCGACGAACATGATGGCCTTCCACAGGGCCGCCTCGGTCACATGCTCGAAGGCGCCGTCGATGAGCGCGAAGACGAGGGCCAGAGACGGGACGGTCTTCTGCATCTTCAGGAAGTGGGCCTCGACAGCCTCGGGATGCCGGCCGGAACGCACCTCATGCTGAAGCTCGGTCGTCCATTCCGCGAACAGCGCCTGGGCGCCGGGCGTGAAGCGCAGGCACACGGGATCCCCCGTCGCTGCCGAGGCGATGGCGTCGAGGGCGCGGAAGGTGTCGGCATAAGCCCGCATGGCCGCGGGATCCGGGCCACGGTCCCGCCACTGCCAGTCCGGGGCAAGGTCCGGCCAGACGGTGAGCTGAAGCCGCTGCATCAGACCGTCCGCCGATGCTCCCGTGACGGCGCCCCGCACGATCGGGGCAATCCGGGCCGGCTGCACTCCTCCCACAAGGGAGAGGGTCGCCATGCCGATCTCGACCGTGCCCCGGCCGATGCGGTCATAGATGAAGGGGGAATCGCCGTTGAAGGATTCCAGGTAGAAGGCCCGGTCCACCTGAAATTCCTCGCTCTCGAGCTTGGCGAGGAGGCCCGGCAGTTCGTCCCGGATCATCAGCAGGCCGCGCGGGTTCTCGTTGAGCAGTTCCCCGAGCTTCTCGACAGTGGCATCGTTGACGATCAGCCGGCGGCGCACCGGCTGTTCCACGTCCACACGCTGGGCGTCGGCGATGATGTCCCGGGCGGCAGCCTTGTCACCGGCCTTGACCTTTGCCTTCGCGCGCCCCTTCGCGTCCTCGAGCGCCAGCTTGGCGACTTCGGCCGCCGCCTCGGCCTGGGCCTTCTCCGCATCGAAAAGCTCCCGCGCCTCTCTCTCGAGTGTGTAGAGCGGCGAAAGCGCATACTTCAGCGCCGGGCTCTTCATGGCCGAGGGCGGGCCGATGATGGCGCCCCAGAGGTTGGGCGTCACAAGCCAGTCGTCGTGATGCTTGGGGTGGATGCGGACCCGGTTGCCCACCAGCGCCCCGCACGCGCAGAGCGCGCCCACGGCCACAAAATCCGGGGGACACTGCGTCCGGTCGGCCACGTCGAACACATAGCCCGCCAGCGCATCCGGAAGCATGTCGGGGGCGAGAGCCGGAACCGGGAGGAGGCCGCCGGCAAGCGGCTCCGGGTCCGGCCAGGGAGTGCCCGTGAATGGCATGAGAACAACCTTGTCCATCAGGCGCTTTTCCTGTTCCGGGCGCGGGAAAGAACCGCGTTCCAGTCGTCCCCGTCGCGGTCGGGCTTGGCGACGGTGATCGTCCACCCCGCATCCCGGGCGCGCTCCCCGAGGGCGTTCCCGGCCGCGCTGCCGGCTTCGTCCGCGTCGATGGCCAGCACCAGCCGGCCACCCCATGGCGGCAGGCGGAACATGCGCATCCCCGAAGTCGAGAGCGTCGCCCACACCGGCCCATGATCGGGGAGAAGCTCCGCGATGCTGAGGGCCGTTTCGATGCCCTCGGCCACCACCAGCGGGCCTTCGCCCGTCGCCACCCGCACGCCGCCGCCAAGCACCTCCCCAAGCATCATCTTGGCCGGATCGCTCGAGGTCTTGCCCCGGCCGGAGGGGTGCAGGAACGTCCGGTGGATCGCGAAACCGTCGCCGCCATCGACGCGCGCCACCATGCCGGGCTGATACGTCCCGGAGTTCGGGTGCCAGAGGCGCGGGTGAAAGCGCAGGGTGTCCGGCAGGGCGATCCGGATGTCGCGGTGCCGGAGGTAGGTTTCGGCCAGCGTGCCGGCGATGGGCTGGGATGCCTCCCAGATGGCCTTCGCCTTGGCCGCCTTGCGCATCCGGGCGAGTTCGTCTTCGCGGCGCCGGCGTTCGATCTGGGCCGGATCCGGGGGGCGGAAATCGCCCCCCTCAAGGCCCCGGAACCGGAGCGCCGCAAGGATGTCCGCGAACGCGCATCCCGCGTGGCAGTGCAGGAGC
>JBBSSF010000439.1:0-3690 GCA_038242345.1 Hyphomicrobiales bacterium | reverse complement strand
TGCTGCCGCCGGCCATCGAGACGCTCGCCACCCAGATCGACCGGGTGAAGGCGGCCTATGCCGACAAGGACAGCGACATCGAGCGCCACATCTATCTGCGCGCGCTGCAGGATACCAACGAGACGCTGTTCTACCGCTTCCTCGTCGACAACGTGACGGACCTGCTGCCGATGGTCTACACGCCCGTCGTGGGGGCCGGCTGCCAGCGCTTCAGCGAGATCTACCGCCGGCCGCGCGGCCTGTTCATCTCCTACCCGCTGAAGGACCGCATCGACGCCATGCTCGATTCGGTCGGCGATCAGGACGTGAAGGCCATCGTGGTGACCGATGGCGGCCGCATCCTCGGCCTCGGCGATCAGGGCGTCGGCGGCATGGGCATCCCGATCGGCAAGCTGTCGCTCTACACCGCCTGCGGCGGGGTCGCGCCGGAAAATACCCTGCCGATCATCCTCGATGTCGGCACCGACAATCAGGAGCGGCTGGCGGACCCGCTCTATATCGGCTGGCGCCATGCGCGCATCGATGGCGACGACTATGTCGCCTTCGTCGATGCCTTCGTGGCGGCGGTGAAGCGCAAGTGGCCCCATGTTCTCCTCCAGTTCGAGGATTTCGCCCAAGGCCACGCCACCATGTTCCTGGAGCGCTATCGCGACCAGCTCTGCATGTTCAATGACGACGTGCAGGGCACGGCGGCGGTGGTGGTCGGCACGGTGCTGTCGGCGGTGAAGGTGTCCGGCAAGGCGCTCGCCGACCAGCGGGTGGTGGTGGTCGGCGCCGGGTCGGCCGGCTGCGGCATCGCCGAACAGATGATCCGCGCCCTCATCGAGGATGGCGTCGATCCGGCCGAGGCGCGGGCGCGCTTCTACATGATCGACCGCTACGGCCTCGTCCTCGACACCCAGGAGGGGATGCTGCCCTTCCAGGCGCGGCTGGCCCACACGGCGGCGGCGCTGGGCTGGCCGGCGGGCGGGAAGCCCGGCCTGTGGTCGCTGGCGGAAGTGGTGGCGCATGTGAAGCCCACCATCCTCATCGGCGTCACCGGCCATCCGGGGGTCTTCACCGAGGCGATCATCCGCACCATGGCGGCGGGCGTCGAGCGGCCGATCGTGTTCCCGCTGTCGAACCCGACGGACCGCTGCGAGGCCCAGCCGGACGACGTGCTCGCCTGGACCGATGGCCGGGCGATCCTCGGCACCGGCAGCCCGTTTGCGCCGGTGAGCCGTGGTGGCAAGACCTATCCCGTTGCCCAGACGAACAATTCCTACATCTTCCCCGGTGTCGGCCTCGGCGTCGTGGCGCTGGCGATCCCGCGGGTGAGCGACGGCATGTTCATGGCTGCCGCCCGGGCGCTGGCGGCGGCGACGCCGGCCGGCGGCGATGTGCCGGTGCTGTTGCCGAGCCTTGCCGACATCCGCGCCGTCTCCCGGGCGATCGCCATCGCGGTGGCGAAGGCGGCGGTGGCCGAAAAGCTGATCGCGCCGCTGGACGACGCGGCGATTGCGGCAAAGGTCGATGCAGCCATGTGGGATCCGGTCTATCCGGCCTATGTGGCGGGCTGAGCGCGCTCAGGATCAATCGGGGGAACGGGCATGAAGACCGAGAAGCGGGTGGCCGATCTGATGGCCGAGGCGCTGGTGGCGGCCGGCATCGAGCGGGTGTGGGGCGTGGTGGGCGACAGCCTCAACGGCTTCACGGACGCGCTCCGCACCCATGACAGCGTGCGCTGGCTGCATGTGCGCCATGAGGAGGTGGCGGCGTTCGCGGCCGGCGCCGAGGCCCAGCTGACGGGCAAGCTGGCGGTGTGCGCCGGCAGCTGCGGCCCGGGCAACCTGCACCTCATCAACGGCCTGTTCGACTGTCACCGCACCCGCACGCCGGTGCTGGCGATCGCCGCCCACATTCCGAGCCCGGAAATCGGCGGCGGCTATTTCCAGGAGACCCATCCGGAAAATCTGTTCCGGGAGTGCAGCCATTATTGCGAGCTGGTGTCGTCGCCCGCCCAGATGCCGCGGGCGATGGAGATCGCCATGCGCACGGCGATCCAGAAGCAGGGCGTGGCCGTGCTGGTGATCCCGGGCGATGTGGCGCTTGCGCCCGCAAGCCCCGGAGCGGCCGTGCAGTGGACCGAGGTGCCGGCGCCGGTCGTGGTGCCGGCCGATGCCGATCTCGACCGTCTCGCCACCCTGCTCGACGGCTCGTCGCGCATCACGCTGCTGTGCGGCGCCGGCTGTGCCGGGGCCCATGACGAGGTGGTGACGCTGGCCGAAGTGCTGAAGGCGCCGGTGGTCCACACGCTGCGCGGCAAGGACCATGTGGAGCACGACAACCCGTTCGATGTCGGCATGACCGGCCTCATCGGCTTCTCGTCGGGCTATCATGCGCTCCGGGACGCCGAGACGGTGCTGATCGTGGGGGCCGATTTCCCCTATCGCCAGTTCTATCCCGAGCACGCCACCGTGGTGCAGATCGACATCCGGCCGGAAAATCTCGGCCGGCGCACCCGGCTGGATCTCGGCCTTGTCGGCGACGTCAGGGCGACGCTCGCCCGTCTGCTGCCCAAGCTGCTGCCGCACAAGGACGACAGCTTCCTGAAGAAGGCGCGGGCGCATTATCTGAAGGCGCGCGAGGGGCTGGACGAGCTGGCGACGGGCAAGGCGGGGGCCGGCCCTGTCCATCCGCAATATCTCGCCCGCATGATCGACGAGGTGGCGGCGCCCGATGCGGTGTTCACCTGCGATGTCGGCGAGGCCACCGTGTGGGCGGCGCGCTATCTGCATCTGTCCGGCGGGCGGCGGCTGATCGGCTCGCTGCTGCATGGCTCCATGGCCAATGCCATGCCCCAGGCGCTCGGCGCCCAGGCGGCCTTCCCCGGCCGGCAGGTGGTGTCGATGTCCGGCGATGGCGGCTTCACCATGCTGATGGGCGATGTGCTCTCGGCCATCCAGCTTGGCCTGCCGATCAAGATCGTGGTCTTCAACAACGGCCTGCTCGGCTTCGTCGACATGGAGATGAAGGCCGCCGGCTTCCTGCCCTTCGGCACGGAGCTGAAGAATCCGGACTTCGCGGCGATGGTCCGCCCGCTCGGCTTCCTCGGCATCCGGGTGGAGGATCCGGCGGATGTCCGGCCGGCGCTGGAACAGGCCTTTGCCCATGACGGCCCGGCCCTGGTGGATGTGGTCACCAATCCGACCGAGCTGGTGATCCCGCCGGAGATCCAGGCCGAACAGGCTCTCGGCTTCAGCCTCTATGCGGCGCGCGCCATCCTCAACGGCCGCGGCGACGAGATCGTGGAGACGGTGAAGACCGCGCTCTTCCGCTGATCCCGGGCAATTGATCGGGGCTGGCGGGTTTTGCCTTTTCCGGACCGGGCATCCGGCGGAAAGTGGCGGTCCCGCAGCCATCCCGGAAAAGGGCAGGGCCCCATGATCGCGGCGCGCAGGCCAGCCGGCGGCACGGACGACTTCTACGCCCGGGTGCCGCGTTTCGACCGCTTCGACCGGGTGCTCGATCCGGCCCTGTCGGTGCCGGTGCCGGACGACTGGGTGCTGGGGGTGACCGATGTGGTCGCCTCCACCCGGGCGATTGCCGAGGGGCATTATCGCAGCGTCAACATGGCGGGGGCGGCGGCGATTGCGGCGGTTGCCAACATGCTGGGCCGGCGCCCCTTTCCCTTCGCCTTCGGCGGTGACG
>JBBSSF010000438.1:0-3693 GCA_038242345.1 Hyphomicrobiales bacterium | reverse complement strand
GGAGCGGGACGGGAGCCGGGTGATACCAAAGATCCTTGAAAAGGACTCTTTGGTATCCCGGTGCAGATTTTCCATGTCCTTGGGGCATATGGAAAATCTGCTGATCTTCAGGCGCACGGTGCGGTCGGCACCTCGTGCGGCCGGTATCAGAACAGGAAATAACGCTGGGCCATCGGCAGGGACTTTGCCGGCTCGCAGGTGAGCAGCTCGCCGTCGGCGCGCACCTCGTAGGTTTCCGGGTCGACCTCGATTTCCGGGCAGGCGTCGTTCAGCACCATGTCCTTCTTGCCGATGCCGCGGGTGCCTTCCACCGGCAGCACGACCTTGCCGAGCTTCAGCCGGTCGGCAATGCCCGCCTCATAGGCGGCCTTCGACACGAAGGTGACGGCGGATTCCTGCATGGCCGGGCCGAAGGCGCCGAACATCGGCCGGTGATGGACCGGCTGCGGCGTCGGGATGGAGGCGTTGGGGTCGCCCATCTGGGCGGACGCGATGGTGCCGAGCTTCAGCACCATGTCCGGCTTCACGCCGAAGAAGGCCGGCGACCACAGCACCAGATCCGCCAGCTTGCCGACTTCCACCGAGCCCAGATGCTTCGACAGCCCATGCGCGATCGCCGGGTTGATCGTCACCTTGGCCATGTAGCGCTTGACGCGATAGTTGTCGTTGCCGCTGCCCTTGTCTTCCGAAAGGCTGCCGCGCTGGGTCTTCATCTTGTGGGCGGTCTGGAAGGTGCGGATGATGACCTCGCCGACGCGGCCCATGGCCTGGCTGTCCGAGGAGATGATCGAGAAGGCGCCGATATCGTGCAGGATGTCTTCCGCCGCGATCGTCTCCTTGCGGATGCGGCTTTCGGCAAAGGCCACGTCCTCGGGGATCGAGCCGTCGAGATGGTGGCAGACCATGAGCATGTCGAGATGTTCCTCGAGCGTGTTCACGGTGTAGGGCCGGGTCGGGTTGGTGGACGACGGGATCACGTTCGGCAGCGACGCCACCTTGATGATGTCCGGGGCGTGGCCGCCGCCGGCGCCTTCGGTGTGGAAGGCGTGGATGGTGCGGCCCTTGAAGGCGGCGACCGTGTCTTCCACGAAGCCGGACTCGTTCAGGGTGTCGGTGTGGATGGTGGCCTGCACGTCATATTCGTCGCAGACCGTCAGGCAGTTGTCGATGGCCGCCGGCGTCGTGCCCCAGTCCTCGTGCAGCTTCAGCGTCGCCGCGCCGGCCTTGATCTGCTCTTCGAGCGCGGCGGGCAGGGCGGCGTTGCCCTTGCCGGAGAAGACGAGATTCATCGGGAAGGCTTCGCCCGACTGGATCATCCGCTTCAGATGGAAGGGGCCGGGGGTGCAGGTGGTGGCGTTGGTGCCGGTTGCCGGCCCCGTGCCGCCGCCGAGCATGGTGGTGACGCCTGACGACAGCGCCTCGTCGATCTGCTGCGGGCAGATGAAGTGGATGTGGCAGTCCATGGCGCCGGCGGTCAGGATCTTGCCTTCGCCGGCGATCACCTCGGTGCCCGGGCCGACGATGATGGTGACGCCCGGCTGGACGTCCGGATTGCCCGCCTTGCCGATACCGACGATGCGGCCGTCCTTCAGGCCGACATCCGCCTTCACGATCCCCCAATAATCGACGATGAGGGCATTGGTGATGACGGTATCGACGGCGCCGGCGGCGTTGGTGATCTGGCTCTGGCCCATGCCATCGCGGATGACCTTGCCGCCGCCGAACTTCACCTCGTCGCCATAAATGGTGAAATCCTTCTCGACCTGAATGACGAGATCGGTGTCGGCGAGACGGAGACGGTCGCCGGTGGTCGGCCCGAACATGTCGGCATAGGCGGCGCGGGACATCTTGATCGGCATGGCGGGGGACCCTTCGGGATCAGGAAAGCGGCGAGAATAGCGGCCGGGCAGCCGCCTTGCGGTCGATGGTCATGGTCGGCCGGGCCCCGGCCGCTGCATTGAGTCCGGCAATCAGATAGTCGGCAAACCCGGCGCCGCCCTGCCGGAAGGCAGCCAGCGCCCGGAACACGGCATCGGCTTCGCCGACAACGATCCGGTCATAGGTCAGGAGGCCCTCGATCACGGTGGCCAGCCGCGCCCGGTCATAATTCCGGTGCCGGCGCAGGGCCCAGGCGAGTTCGGCCAGCGTCACCGGATTGATGTAGCCGGGGGCCTCGGGCGTCAGATCGCTCTCGATGAAGCGGGTCGCGATGGGACTCCAGACCGGATCATCATCGAGCACATAACGCACGAGAATATTGGTATCGACGCCGATCACGGATCATCCCCCGAGGTCTCGGGAGCCGTCCGCCGGGCCACGCTTTCGCTGATGGCAGCCTCGGTATCGAGCGGAGAGGACGAGGCGCCGAACAGGCCGCGCAGATGCCGGATGTCGGAGCGCAGCGGGATGAGGCGCACCTCGCCCTCGGCGGTCGTCACGAGGCGCACGGTTCCCCCGCCGGTGACGCCGAGCAGACGGCGGACCTCTTCCGGCAGGACCGTGGTACCATCCTTCGTGATGCGGACCTCAAGGGTGCCCATCGTCCCCCGTCTCCTCTCTCACAGCTCTCCCATCACCGCCTGACGGAAGCCGTAGATGGTGCGCGTGCCGGTGAAGGGCACCAGCGCCACGGTGCGGGTCTGGCCGGGCTCGAAGCGGACGGCGGTGCCCGATGCGATGTCCAGCCGGTAGCCCTTCGCGGCGGCCCGGTCGAAGGAGAGGGCCGGATTGGTCTCGAAGAAATGATAGTGGCTGCCCACCTGGATCGGCCGGTCGCCGGTGTTGGTGACGTCGAGGCTGATCGCCACGAGGCCGGCATTGATCTCGATCTCGCCGTCGGCGGGAAACACTTCACCCGGAATCATGCGGTCCGTCCTCGAAGGGCCCGTCGGATCTGGTCATCTCCGGCGCGGCGGGGCCCCGGGCGCGCGGACGACTGCAAAAGGGGCCGGGCACCGGCCAGACCGGCCGGCGCCGGCAAGATCAGCGGATCGGCTCGTGCACGGTCACCAGCTTGGTGCCGTCGGGGAAGGTGGCCTCCACCTGGACGTCGTGGATCATCTCGGCGATGCCCTCCATGACGTCGGCGCGGCTCACCACTTGGGCGCCGGCGGCCATCAGCTCGGCCACCGATCTGCCGTCGCGCGCGCCTTCCATCACGAAATCCGAGATGAGGGCGATGGCTTCCGGATAATTGAGCTTCACGCCGCGCTCCAGCCGCTTGCGGGCCACGAGTGCCGCCATGGAGATCAGCAGCTTGTCCTTCTCACGGGGGCTCAGATTCATCGTCGGTCCGTTGGCTGGTGTCGGCTGGCGGCCGGCCGGAGGGAACCCGCCGGCGCGGCCAGATGTCGGAAGAAAAGGATAGACCGGATTCGTCCCCTCGGGGAGAGCGGCCGGCAGGGCATTTTCAGGCGAAGCGGATCCCGGTTCGCGTGAAAAAAGTGCGTCAGACCCGAGATCTGGAGCGCCTTCCGTGAACTTTTGTGAACGGAAAGCGCTCTAGCAGTGCCAGACCCGGGGCAGGGCACCGGCCCGCAGTGCCTCCAGGATGGGCATCAGCCGGCTCCGGAGCCGCTGTCCGTCGCTGGCCAGCAGCCTTGCAATGACGATGCCGTTCACATGGCTCGCCCCGCCGGCGACCTCGGGATCGTCCGCGTCGAGAAGGTCGCGGATGCGGGTGACGGCGCCGTC
>JBBSSF010000437.1:0-3701 GCA_038242345.1 Hyphomicrobiales bacterium | reverse complement strand
GGTGAGCGGCGGCCATCCGGCCTTTCTCGACTGGGTGCGCACGGAAAGCGCGGCCGGCCCCGGCTGAAGCCGGCCCGCGCCCCGGATCATGCCGGCATCCGGAGCGCCGGGGGCACCGTGATTATACCAGACGCACGAAGTGCTGACCGCACCTCTGCCTCTGAAGATCAGCAGATTTCCCATATGCTCCAATGATACCAAGCGCACGAGGTGCTGACCGCACCGTGCGCCTGAAGAACAGCGAATTTCTCATGTGCCCCAATGGCATGAGAAATCCGCATTTGAATACCAAAGAGTCCTCTTCGAGGATCTTTGGTATGACATGGGAAATCTGCACGGAATACCAAAGGATCCTTTTCAAGGACCTTTGGTATTACTGGGGCGGAAGCGACAGCAGGTAGGCGCCGACGGCGTCCCGGTCCTTCTCCGGCACATGGGACCAGTTGTCGACCACGGGCCCCATGGAGCCGCCGACGGAATCGAACTCCGGCGTGAAGCCGGTTTCCAGCAGGTTGGCGATCTCGGCCACGGTCCAGTTGCCGAGGCCCGATGGCGCGGAGGTGATGTTGGGCACCGTGCCGTGGCCCTCCGGGTTGGGGCCGCCGGCCAGCCAGCGGTTCATCTCCAGCCCGCCCAGCATGTCGCGCGGGGTGTGGCACTCGCCGCAATGGCCCGGCCCGGTGACGAGATAGGCCCCGCGGTTGACCTGCGGCGTGGCGCTCGGATCCGGCTGGAAGGGCTTGCCGTCGAGATAGAGGAGTTTCCACACCCCGAGCAGCGGACGGAAGCCGAACGGGAAGGCGAGAGAATGGCCTTCCACCCGGTTGTCGCTGCGCGGCAGGGTGTCCAGATAGGCCTTGAGGTCGATCAGGTCCTCATAGGTCATGCGCTGGTAGGAGGTGTAGGGGAAGGCCGGATAGAGGTGCTCGCCGGCGGGCGAGGTGCCCTTCACCATGGCGGTGACGAACTCGGCCGGCGTCCACCCGCCGATGCCGAAATCGGGATCCGGCGAGATGTTCGGCACGCGGAAGATGCCGAACGGGCTCGCCAGTTCCAGACCGCCGGCCAGCACCTTCTTGGCGTCGCCGCTCGATCCCGGCGCCGCATGGCAGGAGGCGCAGCCGCCGGCATAGAACATCAGTTCGCCATTGGCGGGATCGGGGGTGTGGTCCGGCAGCGCGCTCTGGGAGACGGTGCGCGGCCAGGTGAGCCACAGCCCGCAGCCGACGCCCGCGACCACGAGGGCCGCCAGCCCCAGCAGTACCGAGCGGGTGGTCGAGGTCCGGGTCGGATGACGCTGGGCGGAGGGGAACAGCTCCCCGGTCACCGGCTCGGCAGGATCCTCCGCCTTGCGCCGGTCCGGGGCAGGGTCGTCGCCGGTCGGTTTCGTGCTCATGGGTCCGGTCCCCCTTGGTCTTCCGGAATGATCCGGCCTGTCCCGGAGCGGTCTTGCCCCGGGGGCAGGCGCCCGCTCTCCGGGCGTCCCGCCATCCTAATCCCGTTCCGGCCCGGCCGCGCGGGATGATCCGCCGGTGAGGCGCCGGAGCACCGCCGCCAGCAGACATCCCGACAGAGCGGACCGCCATCCGCGACGGGCTGAGGGGCCTTTCATCTCAGGCGCCCGACGTGCTGAGCGCACCCGCGCGCCTGATATCACTTCATGACGCGGAAGTCGGTGTGGCAGGCCTTGCAGTTGGAGGCGAGCGCACCGAAGGCCGGGCGGAAGGTGGCGAGCGAACCCGACGCGGCGACGGCCGCGGCGGCATCGGCCTGGAACTTGGCAGCCGCCTTGCCGAAGGCGGCGGTATCCGACCACACCTTCGGGCCGGCCTCGGTGGCGCCGGTGTCGGAACCGACGGGGAAGAGGCCCGGGAAGGTCTTGGAGTCGGCGGCGATCTTCTCCAGCGCGGCCTTCACGGTGGCCGCGTCGAAATCGGCCTTGCCCTGGGCGATCGGGGCGAGGAGCTTCACGTTGGCGGCGATGTCCTTCATGAGGCTCTGGCGGGTTGCCACCGGATCGGTCTGGGCGGAAACGGCGGTGACCGCGGCCAGACCGGCGGCGCAGACGGCAAGGGCAGCAAGGCGGAGCTTCATCCGGAATCCTCGGGCGGGCGGTGTCAGCTGGAGCCGTTCCGGTTCGAAACGGCGTGAGCCCTCATGCTTTGCCCGTCTCGGCGACGGGTGCAAGACGCTCACGCATGTTTGACGCCTGATTGAGCGGCGTGGCCCGGGCGAGGGCGTGAAAAAATGCCGCGCCGGCCCCTTGCGCACCGGCGCTCCAGGGCAAATCTATTCCGCGTCGGACGAGCGCTTTGGCACCGGAGACGTCGTGTTCCCGGTCCGCGTGTGCTCTTCTGGTGCTGCATCGATCCCGATGCCGCGGTGATTTCGGGGAACCGCTTGCGCCGCGTCACCAAACGCTAAGGAGTTCAAGGTCCTGCCATGACGATCGAGAGTTCCTTCATCGAGACCCTCCCGTCCGCCGCTTTCCGTGCGGCGCCTGACCACGCGCGCCATGCGCATCCCGCGGGAATGCTCTCCGCCGGACGGACGTGTCGAAATCCGATGTGTCGCCAAGGCGTCAAACACGCCCGGCCCTGACCCTCGCTTTCATCCGTTCCAGCTTTCCGTGACCGACCAGGACAGGCCCCGAGAGGCCGTCCGGCGGGAGAGACTTGCCATGTTCGATACCTATCTGGTCGAGGCCCGGGACCGGGCCGCGGGGATCCTGACCCGCGCCGGTGCGGCCTATGTGTTCCACTCGGTCGAGGCGCCCTTCCGCGCCCTCGACGGCACCACCTTCCCCGATCCGGTCTCGGCCGAGCGCGCCGCGCTGCGGCTGCTGCGCCGGCGGGACGAGCACAAGGCCGCCCAGCGCACCCCGCTCGCGGCCTGATCCCCCTCCGCCCGACAAGGGCGGCTCCGGCGTCCGCTCTCCCCGGGCGGACGCCGGCCCCCCGTTCCGTCGCCGCGCGTCCGCGGATGAACCGGCGCGCCGGCACGGGCGGGTTTTCGGGAGGCTCCGGTCCCGACGTCACGAAGCGAAACCGAGTTTGATTCCGTATTCCCGTGTCCGATCCGCTAGGAAGGGGCAGGGCCGGTTGTCGCCGGCATGTTCCTCGGGTCGCGAAGAAGGGGTCTTCCATGTGCGGAATCGTCGGAATTCTCGGGTACGCACCGGTCGCGGCGCGGCTGACGGACACCCTGCGCCGGCTGGAATATCGCGGTTATGATTCGGCCGGCATCGCCACCATCGAGCCCGATGGCCGGCTTGCCCGCCGCCGCGCGCCCGGCAAGCTCCGGGCCCTGGAGGAGGCGCTCGGCCGCGCGCCGCTGATCGGCCACACCGGCATCGGCCACACCCGCTGGGCCACCCATGGCGCCCCCAGCGAGCGCAACGCCCATCCCCATGTCACCGGTCCGGTGGCCGTCGTGCACAACGGCATCATCGAGAATTTCCGCGCCCTGCGCGCCGAGCTGATCGCCGAAGGCGCCGTGTTCGAGAGCGACACCGACACCGAGGTCGTCTGCCAGCTGGTGGCCCGCGAGATGGCGGCGGGGGCCACGCCCCAGGAAGCCGTCAGCCGGGCGCTGCCGCGGCTGCACGGCGCCTTCGCCCTCGGCTTCCTGTTCGATGGCGAGGATGACCTGTTGATCGGTGCCCGCCGCGGCAGCCCGCTGGCCGTCGGTCTGGGCGAGGG
>JBBSSF010000436.1:0-3710 GCA_038242345.1 Hyphomicrobiales bacterium | reverse complement strand
GCGCGGCCGCGACGCCGGCCGGATAAGGGACCGGCCGGGGGAACGTCCCCGGCGGGCAGAGAACAGCTTTCCTGCGGGGGGATGCGCGCCCCGCAGGAAGACGAGGGCAGGGAGCGGACGCGAAAGAGGGCCGGCCAATGGTCCCGCGGCGCCCGCGGCAGGGAGGATGAGGCGGATGGCCGAGGCGCACGCGAAGAATCACGATTATCACATCATTCCGCCGAGCCCCTGGCCGGTGCTGGCCTCGCTTGGCGCCTTCCTGATGGCGATCGGCGGCATCGGCCTGATGCGCTGGCTGAAGGATGCCGATCTCACGCTGTTCGGCACCAATCTTGCCGGCTGGGGGCTGTTCGTCCTCGGTCTCGCGGTGGTGCTCTACACCATGTATGCGTGGTGGAGCGACACCATCGCGGAATCCCATGCCGGCGCCCACACGCCCGTGGTGCTGATGCACCTGCGCTATGGGATGCTGCTGTTCATCGCCTCGGAGGTGATGTTCTTCGTCGCCTGGTTCTGGGCCTTCTTCGACGCCTCGCTGTTTGCCGGCGAGCAGATCAATTTCGAGCGCGCCGCCGTCACCGGCGGGGTGTGGCCGCCCAAGGGCATCGAGGTCATCAACCCCTGGCATCTGCCGCTCCTCAACACGCTGATCCTGCTCCTCTCCGGCACGACGCTGACCTGGGCCTACTATGCCCTGCTGCACAATGACCGGAAGAGCCTGTGGAACGGGCTGGCGCTGACCATCGGTCTCGGCACGGTGTTCCTGCTGCTCCAGGTGGTCGAATATGCCGAGGCGCATTTCGCCTTTGCCGGCAACATCTATGGCGCCACCTTCTTCATGGCGACGGGCTTCCACGGCTTCCACGTCTTCATCGGCGTGCTGTTCCTGACCGTGTGCCTGCTGCGGGTGCGGGCCGGCCACTTCACGCCGGAGCGCCATTTCGGCTTCGAGGCGGCGGCCTGGTACTGGCAGTTCGTCGATGCCGTGTGGCTGTTCCTGTTCGTCATCATCTATGTCTGGGGCAATGCCGGCGGTGGTGGCCACTGATGGCGACGGATCCCTGAAAAGGGATCTGTCCGGTGCGGATTGCTCATGTCTTTCGGGCCAATGAGAAATCCGCTGTCCTTCGGGGGGCGGCCGGCACGTCGCACCTCCGGATATGATCGGGTCCGGGTGGCTGCTCCTGTCCGTCCCGGGCGGGAATGGCCGGCGGCGCGCCTGTCGGCGAGGGGGAGAGACAATGAGCGAGCCCCGGGAGAGCGGATCGCGACCGGCAGGGCGGGGGCGGGTGCACTATCCGCCGCCGTCGCCCATCGGCGTGGCGCTGTCGTGCGCGTGTCCGCGCTGCGGCCGGGGCAGGCTCTTTTCCGGCTTCCTGGCGCTCCGGCCGTCCTGCAGCGAATGCGGGCTGGATTATTCCTTCATCGATGCCGGCGACGGGCCGGCGGTGTTCGTCATCTTCATTGTCGGCTTCGTGGTGATCGGGCTGGCCTTGTGGGTGGAGCTGACGATCATGCCGCCGATCTGGGTGCACATGCTGTTGTGGATCCCGCTGACGCTGATCCTGTCCTTCGGGCTGCTGCGGCCGCTGAAGGCGCTTCTGATCGCGCTGCAATATCAGAACCGCGCCGCCGAGGGACGGCTCGACCGGTGAGGGCGGCGGTCGTGCCGGCGCCCGCGGAGACGGCGCGGAAGAGGCGCCTGCCCGTGGGGCTGCTGCTGGCGGCCGGACTGGCCTTCGTCCTCCTGATCGGCCTCGGGACGTGGCAGCTGCAGCGGCTTGCCTGGAAGGAGGCGCTGATTGCGGCCGCCACCAGCCGGGTGCATGCCCCGCCGGAGCCGCCGCCGGCGCCCGGTCTCTGGCCGCAGCTCGACCGGGCGGCGCTTGCCGCCCGCGATTTCACGCCGGTCGTGCTGACCGGGCACTTCCTGCCCGGCGAGGCCCATGTCTACACGGTGATTTCCGACGCCCACGGCCCCTTTTCCGGCCCGGGCTGGTGGCTGGTGAGCCCGTTCGCCCTGGAGACCGGCGGCGTGGTGCTGGTCAACCGCGGCTTCGTGCCCGACGGACGGCAGGATCCGGCCACGCGCCCGGGCAGCGCGGCACCGGCGGGTCGGGTGACGCTGACCGGGCTGCTGCGGCCGCCGGAGGCTTCCGGCATGTTCACGCCGGCGGCCGATCCGGCGAAGAATGTCTGGTTCACCCGGGATCCGGCGCAGCTCGGGCCGGCCCTCGGCGTCGCGCCGGCGACGCTCGCCCCGTTCACGGTCGATGCCGCGGCGGCATTCACCCCGCCCGCCGGCCTGCCCCAGGCGGGCGAGACCCGGCTGAACTTCCCCAACAACCACCTGAACTATGCGCTCACCTGGTTCGGTCTGGCAGCGGCGCTTGCCGGCGTGACGTTCGTCTATCTGCGCCGGCGCGAGAGCGTTTTCACGCGAGGTGGAGACCGGTTCGCGTGAAGAAAGTGCGTAAAATCAAAAGCCTGGAGCATTCTCCGGTGACCTGGAGTGAACGGAAAATGCTCTACGGCCCCCGGGGGGAGCGGCGCCAGGTCGCCGGTGGCGGGCCTCGCCTTTGAGGGGGGAGTATGGCAACGAAGGGAGGCACCGGGGAATCTCCGTTCGCGGCCTGCGCGATGGCGGCAGCCGGGGACGGAGGGGGGCGCAGCCTCCCGGAGCGGACGTGGCGAAATCGGTAGCCGCGGCAGACTTAAAATCTGCTTCTCCTGGAGAGTACGGGTTCGAGTCCCGTCGTCCGCACCATCTAATTTCTATTTTCTAATAAATATTAGACGCTTAGAGAATCGAAGCTCACTCAAGCCCCCCGCATAGCCCCCTTTTCTGCAAGCGCATCATTCGCGCATCCGTGGCGGGGGTGATCCTCGGGAGAAGGGAGCGGACGGGGGGGAATCAGGTGGGGCGACCCCTGCCGGCAACGGGCCTGTTGCTGGTGGTACGGGATTTCCGTATGATGCCGGTCATGGATGATCGCTTCGACCCCGCAAAGGACGCGGCAAACCGGGAGAAGCACGGGCTTTCCCTGTCTTTTGGCGACACCATCCTTGCGGATGACAATCACCTGATTATTCCATCCATTCGCGAACAGGATGGGGAGGAACGCTTCAAGGTTATCGGCATGGTCAGAGAAAAGCTGTTCACAGGCGTCTTTGTCTGGCGCAACGACATGCCACGCTTCATTTCCGTGAGAAGGAGCAACAAAGGTGAAGAACGAGAATATCGCTCTGCCTGCTGATCCATCGGACATGGAAGACTTCAGCGCGACGGCAGAGGCGCTTCAGCGCGGGCAGCGTGCGCGGCTGATCCGCAAGACCCGGACCGATCTCGGCATGTCGCAGGCTGAATTTGCCAGCCGGTACCACTTCGCGCTCGGCACCCTTCGGGACTGGGAACAGGCGCGCGCCACGCCGCCGGATTATGCCGTCGCCTATGTGCGCCTTATCGGTCTGCATCCCGAGATGGTGCAGCGGGACGTTGCCTGATCCCGGATCATCGCGCCTTCAAGTGCGGCGCGGGGGAGGGTGTTCCCGCCCGGAACATCCGTCCCCACCGCCCACCTCGGACGAAATCCGCTCCATGTCGCCCGCCACCGCTTCGCGCCCCAGACTTGGGCGACATGAGCCCTGCCGGAACCCCGGGGCTGCACGCGCGCCGGCTGCTACACTGCTACATCTGCTACAGACGGGGC
>JBBSSF010000435.1:0-3719 GCA_038242345.1 Hyphomicrobiales bacterium | reverse complement strand
TCAGTTTTAATGTGTGTGGCGCTTGCAAGGCGCCGGCGGGACCGGAACAATCATCTCCACCAGTCGACAGGTCCGGAGCGGGCAGGGGCCCGCGCCGGAAGAGGGGGAGACGACGGATGGACTTTGACCCGGTCATCCTCGCGCGCTTGCAATTTGCCTTCACGGTCTCGTTCCACATCATCTTCCCGTCCTTCACGATCGGCCTTGCCGCCTGGATCGCGACGCTGGAAGGCGTGTGGCTGTGGACCGGCAATGCGCGCTATCATCATCTGGCGCATTTCTGGACCAAGATCTTTGCCGTTTCCTTCGGCATGGGCGTGGTCTCGGGCATCGTGCTGTCCTACCAGTTCGGCACGAACTGGAGCCATTATGCCCATGTGGTCGGCAACGTCGTCGCGCCGCTGATCGGCTACGAGGTGCTGACCGCCTTCTTCCTGGAGGCGACCGTCCTCGGCATCATGCTGTTCGGCTGGAACCGGGTGCCGCCCTGGCTGCATTTCCTCGCCTGCCTGTTCGTGGCGATCGGCACCTCGCTGTCGGCCTTCTGGATCCTCTCGGCCAATTCGTGGATGCAGTTCCCCACCGGCCATGAGGTGCGCAACGGCATCGCCGTGCCGGTCGACTGGCTGAAGGTGATCTTCAATCCCACCTTCCCGCTGCGTCTCGCCCACATGCTGTGCGCGGCCTACATCACCACCGCGCTGGTGGTGCTGGCGGTGGGCGCGCGCTACTGGGTCGCCGGCCGCTTCGTCAGCCAGGCCGAGACCATGATCCGCATGGCCCTTGGCCTGCTTCTCATCCTGGTGCCGCTGCAGGCCTTCATCGGCGACTCCCATGGCCGCAAGACCCTGGAATATCAGCCGGTGAAGCTCGCCGCCATCGAGGGACACTGGGACGAGGCCAACGGCCCGGCCGATCTGGTGCTGTTCGCCTGGCCGGATGCCGACAAGGAAAAGAGCCTGTGGCAGATCGGCATTCCCCATCTCGGCAGCCTCATCGTCACCCACAAGTGGGATGGCACCTATCCCGGCCTGAAGCAGTTCCCCAAGGATGACTGGCCGCCGCTGTGGGGGCCGTTCTTCGGCTTCCGCATCATGGTCGGGATGCTCTGCATCATGCTGCTTGCGGTGGTGATCGGCGGCGCGAAATGGGTGAGCGGGCGCCTGTTCACCAATGATCTCTATCTTCAGGGGCTGCGCTATGTCTGGCCGCTCGGCTTCATCGCCGTGCTCGCCGGCTGGTACACCACCGAGATCGGCCGCCAGCCCTGGATCGCGACGGGCCTGCTGCGCACCGATGATGCCGCCTCGCCGGTGACGGCCGATGTGGTGCTGACCAGCCTCGTGCTGTTCGTCCTCGTCTATGGCGTCGTGTTCTCGTTCGGTGTCCGCTACATCGTCCGGCTCATCGGCCGGGGGCCGGATCTTCCGGCCCGCGGTGCCGAGGCCCAGGAGGCGGTGCCCAGCCGGCCGCTGTCGGCGGCCTTCCCGGCCGACCGGCCCTGATCCCGAGGGAGAGACATCATGGAAGCGGCAAGCCCGATGGCCTACTATCTCCCCGTGATCTGGGGAGGGCTGATCGCAACGGCGATCGCGCTCTATGTCCTGCTCGACGGGTTCGACCTCGGGGTGGGCATCCTGTTCCCGTTCCTGAAGGACGAGGACGAGCGCGACCAGATGATGAACTCGGTCGCCCCGTTCTGGGACGGCAACGAAACCTGGCTGATCCTGGGTGGCGGCGGCCTGTGGGTGGCCTTTCCCCAGGCCTATGCCGTGGTGATGCCCGGCCTCTATCTGCCGGTCATCCTGATGCTTCTGTCCCTGGTGTTCCGCGGCGTGGCGTTCGAGTTCCGCTTCGTCGCCAAGCCGGATCACCATATCTGGGACATCGCCTTTGCCGGCGGCTCGCTGCTGGCGGCCTTCTTCCAGGGCGTGATCCTCGGCGGCGTGCTCGATGGCATCCATGTGGTGGATGGCGTGTTTGCCGGCACCAGCTTCGACTGGCTGCGGCCGTTCCCGCTGCTCACCGGCTGCGGTCTGGTCGCCGGCTATGCGCTGCTGGGCTCGGGCTGGCTGATGATGCGCACCGAAGGCCCGGTGCAGGAGCGCGCCCGCCAGCTCGCCTTGCCGGCGCTGGTGCTGGTGCTGGTGTTCATCGTCGCCGCCAGCATCTGGACCGGCGTCACCATCCCGCGCATTGCCGAGCGCTGGTTCGCCTCCGATGCCTTCTGGTTCATCTGGCCGGTGCCGATCCTGACGGCGGGGCTCGCCATGCTGGCGCTGCGCGGCATTTCGGCCAACCGGGGGGCGATGACCTTCCTCTCCTCGGTCGGCATCTTCCTGCTCGCCTTCCTCGGCCTCGCGATCTCCAACTTTCCCTATCTGGTGCCGCCGCACCTGACGCTGTGGGAAACCGCGGCGGTGCCGGAGGCGCAGATCTTCGTCCTGCTCGGGGTCATTCCCTTCCTGCCGCTGATCCTGATGTACACGGCGTTCGTGTACTGGACCTTCCGCGGCCGGGTGCGCCCCGGCGAGGGCTATCACTGAGCCCGCGACAGCAGAGCCAGCGAGGCGGACAGACGGGCAACCGCCCGGACGTCCGCCTCCGGCGCGACGCAGGTGGCCGCACATCCGGCCGCCGGCACATGCATCGGACGAACCTCGTGGCGGGTGCCACCCAGGGAAACCGCCAGCAGCACGGTGGCGACCCAGGCCCAGCCGATGAGGGCGGCGGAAAGGAAACTGGCGATCGGAAGCATCGGACGGTGTCTCCGGCAGAAATGCGGGGGCGATGGCGGGACCATCCCATCCGTCCGTTTCATCCGGTTGCCATCTCCGCGCGCCGTCTGTTTCAGGAGCGGTTCCGGCCTGCGGCGAACGATCACGGCAGTTTCATGGCAAAAGAACGTCCTTTTTCCTGAAATCTGGTTCGCAACTTTCTGATGACGCGCTATGCTGGCCGATCCATAGTTTCCTCCACGGGTCGAGGCAGGCATGACAGCGATCATCGGGTTCCTGAACACGATATTCTGGGGCTATGTGCTCATCTATGGCCTTCTGGCTGTCGGTCTCTATTTCACTGTCCGGCTGAAGCTCATTCAGGTCATTCATTTCAAGGAGATGATCCGGGCGGTTCTGGGCAGCAAGCAGACCGACAAGTCGGGCATCTCGCCCTTTCAGGCGCTCTGCACCAGCCTTGCCTCCCGGGTCGGCACCGGCAACATCGCCGGCGTCGCGGTGGCGCTGACGCTGGGCGGGCCGGGCGCCATCTTCTGGATGTGGGTGGTGGCGACCCTCGGCATGGCGACCGCCTTTGCCGAGAGCACGCTGGCCCAGCTCTACAAGGTGCGCGACGATGAGGGCCGCTATCGCGGTGGTCCGGCCTTCTACATCTCCAAGGGCCTGAAGGCGCCCTGGGCCGGCGCGATCTTCTCGGTCTGCCTGATCCTGTCCTTCGGTCTGGTGTTCAATGCCGTGCAGGCGAACTCCATCGCCGAGGCCATGGACGGCGCCTTCGGCATCCCGAAGGTCGGCACCGGCATCGCGCTCGCCGTGCTCACCGGCATCATCATCTTCGGCGGCATCAGCGTGATCGCCAAGGTGGCGGAAATCGTCGTGCCGTTCATGGCACTGGCCTATCTCGCCATGGCCGTCATCGTGCTGGCAATGCACCTCGGCGATGTTCCGTCCATGCTCGCCCACATCGTTGCCAGCGCCTTC
>JBBSSF010000434.1:0-3725 GCA_038242345.1 Hyphomicrobiales bacterium | reverse complement strand
GGCCATTCCAACGGCGCCGAGCAGATCGCGGTGCGGGCCCGCGACTGCGGCATGGAAGTGGTCTATGAGGGCATCCGCCTGACCCCGGCCGAGATCGTCAACGCCGCGCTGGAAGAAGGCGTGCACGTGGTCGGCCTCTCCATCCTGTCGGGCTCGCATCTGGCGCTGGTGCGCGACGTGATGGAGCGGATGAAGGCCGCCGGCCTGGAAGATGTTCCGGTGGTCGTCGGCGGCATCATCCCGCCGGAGGACGAGATCGCCCTGAAGGCCATGGGCGTGACCGCGGTCTATACGCCGAAGGACTTCCAGCTCACCGACATCATGGCCGACATCGTGCGCATCGTCGGCAGCGAGGCGAAGGCGGCCTGAGCCCCTTCCCCCTCAGGATCCTGCGTCTGGTCGGCCCCGCCCTGCAAAGGTCGGGGCCGACCGCGTTTCAGGGGCTCCGTCTCATCCCGGGCGCCCGGGTGCGGTCAGCACTTCGTGTGCCTGAAGATCAGCAGATTTCCCATATGCCCCAGGGACATGGGAAACCTGCATCGGAATACCAAAGAGTCCTTTTCAAGGTTCTTTGGTATCATTCCGCCGCCGGGCTCGGCCGCAGCGCGCGGTTCGATTCGGGCTCGCGGATGCTCTCGCGGAAGGGATGGGCCGGGTAGACGCCGAGAATCTTGAACTCGGCGGAGAAGAAGGCCAGCTCCTCCAGCGCGAGCGCGACATTGCTGTCGTCCGGGTGTCCTTCCACGTCGGCATAGAACTGGGTGGCGAAGAACTGGCCGGAAATCATGTAGGATTCCAGCTTGGTCAGGTTCACGCCATTGGTGGCAAAGCCGCCCAGCGCCTTGTAGAGGGCCGCCGGCACGTTGCGCACCCGGAACAGGAAGGTCGTGACCACGGTGCCATTGCCCGAGGGCGCCCACTTCTCGGTCTTGGAGAGAATCACGAATCGGGTGGTGTTGGTCGATTCGTCCTCCACGTCCTCGGCGAGGATGTCGAGGCCGTAGATCTCGGCGGCCAGCCGCGAGGCGAGCGCGCCACGGGCGGGATCCCCGGCCTCGGCGATCTCCCGGGCGGAGCCGGCGGTATCGGCGCCGACCACGGGCACCAGCCCCATGGTGCGCAGTCGCGCCCGGCACTGGCCGAGCGCCTGGACATGGCTCTGCACGGTCTTGAGGCCGGCAAGCGTCGCGCCGCGCACGCCCAGAAGCTGATGATGCACGGGCAGGAAATATTCCCCGATGATGTGCACCTTCGCCTTGGGCAGCAGATGATGGATGTCGGTCACCCGGCCGTTGGCGGAATTCTCGATCGGGATCATGCCGAGGTCCGCCGCGCCACTCTCGATGGCCGCAAAGCAGTCCTCGAAGGTCGCGCACGGCACCGCCTCGGCATCCGGAAACACGTCGGCCACGGCAAGGTGGGAGTTGGCGCCCGGTTCCCCCTGGAACACGACCTTCAGGCGATCCGTCATCTTCTTGTCCTTGAGAAATAAGCCGACGGTCCGCGGAGGCTGTCCCCCGCGGACCGTCGTTCGGGAAGACCCGGCCGGGTCCGGCCGGGGAGAGATCAGCAGCCGCGGCCGAGGAAGGCGCGGGCGCGCGCCAGGTCGGCCGGGGTGTCGACGCCGAGCGGCACGTCATCGACGATCATGGCGTCGATGCGCATGCCGGCTTCCAGCGCGCGCAGCTGCTCCAGCTTCTCGCGCTTCTCCAGGGTGGAGGGCGGCATGGACACGAAACGGTCCAGCACGAAGCGGCGATAGGCATAGAGGCCGATGTGGTGATAATGCGGGCCCGGGCCCCAGGGCGCCGTCGCCCGGGTGAAATAGAGCGCGCGCAGGCGGTCGGGGCCGATCGGCGAGCCGACGATCTTCACCACGTTCGGGTCGGTGCGCTCGTGCTCGACGGTGATCTCGACGGTCAGCGTCGCCAGATCCACTTCCCGGTCGGCCAGCGGCACGATGGACGCGCGGATCACCTTCGGGTCGATGGTCGGCAGGTCGCCCTGCACGTTGACGATGATGTCGTAGCGGCCTTCCGGATCCACCTTGCAGGCGGCCTCGTGGATGCGGTCGGAGCCCGACGGATGGTCCGAGCGGGTCATGACGGCCTTGCCGCCTTCCTTGTGCACGGCCTCGGCCACCCGCTCGTCATCGCAGGCGACCACCACCGGACCGATGGCCGCTTCCATGGCGCGGCGCCAGACCTGGACGATCATCGGCACGCCGCCGATATCGGCCAGCGGCTTGTTCGGCAGGCGGGTGGCAGCAAGACGCGCCGGAATCAGCACGAGAGGCGAAGAGGTCATGGCTGGACAGTCTCCGGTTCGAGAGGGGCCCGGCCGGATCAGCCGGATCGCCTGCGGGTGCCCGCCCCGGGGCGCGGACGAAAGCCCCGGGAACCCTGCGGTCCGCACCGGGAATTCGCCCTCCGTCGGGTGTCGAAATGTCTCAATCGGGCGTCGTCTTATAGGCGTGGACAGAGCCGAGTTGAAGCGGATAGTGTCCGCCCGCATTGTTCCCCCCGGATCGGCGACCTCGTGTCGCGTCCCGCATGGCCCCGGAAAAGGGCAGGGTCGAATCAGTGTAAGCTGATGTTGGTATCGGGTATCCCGAGGCGGCGGTCTTGCGGTGTCTGCCGTTCGGGCCCAGAGTTGCCGGGGAGGACCGACGTGCCTGTCCCGGAGCGACCGCGAAGGCCGGCTCCGCAGGGCGGCCGGCGGGACAGGGGCTGAATCAGCCGACAAGAGTTAAGAGATCCGGGAAGGGATCGATGAACAGTCTCGAGTTCAACAAGATCGTTGGCGCCGTGCTCGGTGCGCTCGTCTTCGCGTTCGGCCTGAATGCCCTGTCCGGCGCGCTGTTCCATGTCGGCGTTCCGGACACGCCCGGCTTCGTGGTGCAGACGGCGTCTGCCGCCGCGGGCGCGGCCCCGGCCGAGCCGGCCAAGCCCTTCGCCGAGCTGCTGGCCACGGCCGATGTCGCCAAGGGCCAGGCCGCCGCCAAGAAGTGCGCCGCCTGCCACGACTTCACCAAGGGCGGCCCGAACAAGGTCGGCCCGAACAACTGGGGCGTCGTCGGCCGCGATATCGGCAAGCACGAAGGCTTCAAATATTCCAAGGGCATGGAAGAGTTCGCCGGCGCCCATGGCCAGTGGACCTACGACCTCCTGAACGCCTTCATCGCCAACCCGAAGGCCGAGGTCCCGGGCACCGCGATGGCCTTTGCCGGCATCAAGAACGACACCGAGCGCGCGAACCTGATCGCCTATCTGCGCACGCTGTCCGATTCGCCGGCGCCGCTGCCGGCCCAGTGATCCCGCCAGACCGGGACCACATGCCTGTGATCTGACAGAAGGCCGGGCCCGCCCCGGCCTTTTGCATTTCGCCGCGCCCCGTGCGAAACCCTGCCCCGGACACTGCTTTTTCCGGGGAGGCAGAGGATGCCGAAGGGCTACTGGATCGCGCGCGGCAATGTGGAGATCGACGACGGCTACCGTCGCTATATCGACGGCTCCCGCATTGCCTTCGAGAAATATGGCGCCCGGGCGCTGGCCCGCGGCGGCGCCGCCTTCCCGATGGAAGGCACCATCGCCTCGCGCAACGTGGTGATGGAGTTCCCGAGCGTGGAGGCGGCGGTCGCCTGCTTCAACTCGCCCGAATATCAGGCCGCCCGCGCCCACCGGGCCGGGGCCGACCTGCATATCGTCATCGTCGAGGGCGTTGCG
>JBBSSF010000433.1:0-3733 GCA_038242345.1 Hyphomicrobiales bacterium | reverse complement strand
TGCAGCAGATGGACGCGCAATGCCGTCTGGAAGACCCGTGTGCGATCGGCCTGCCCGGACCGGTGCTGTGGCGGCTCCTGATCGGGATCGGCAGCTTCAACCCCGCCAGCCCGGAGCGGGACCGCCAGCTGGCCCGCGGACCGGACCGGGCCCTGATGCTGCTTCTCTATGGTCCGGGCTGGCTGTCGGCGTGGATGTTCGCGCTATCCGGCCTCCTGGTCCGGGTGCCGCCCGGCAAGACGCTTGCCTATCTGGACCGCCGCATCCGCCATGGCGAGGAGCCGCTGGCCCCGGCCATGGACGCCATGGCCTTCCTGACCGATGCGCCGCTTGCCCGGCCGGTGCTGCTGCGGGCCGGCTCCGAGCCCGGCGTGCTGCTCAACGCCCAGGCCGACCCGGCCGATGCCGCCGTGGTCGCCACCGCCCGCACTGTCCTGTGGGGCGCCATCGGGCAGGTGACCGGCGTTCTGGTTCTTCTCGTCCTGTCCGGCGTTGCGCTGCTTTAACCGGCCGGGCTCGGGGATCTGAAATCGGGCGGCCCTCCGCGCAACGCTGCCGCCAGTTCTGATCCTGGAATAATTCCAGAGTCTTGATCTGCTTTTTTGTGTGCGAGAGCCTCGCATTTTCATTGCGATTGCGATTTGATTGCGATCATGGTCCGGGTGCAGTGCGCAAGCCTAAACACGGACCCATGATCCTGCTCCGGCACCCCGGTCGCCGCTCCCGACCCCGGACCGGCCCTCATGAGGGTGTTGCGATGAAACGACTTCCCCTGTTCGACATCCGCTCCGGCACGGTGCGGGTGGCGGCGCTGACCGGCGGTCCGGCCGAAGAGAAGCGCCTCGGCGATCTTGGCCTGCATGTGGGCTCGCGGGTGGAGGTGCTCCAGCATTCCGGCGCCAACGGTGTCGTCATCTCCGTCAACGAGGATGGCCGGCTGATGCTGGATCCGGCGACCGCCCGCGGCGTGCTGGTGATGCGGCTGGAAGAGATGCTGCCGGCCCTGAAGCTCTCGGATCTGAAGCCCGGCGATCAGGGCCGGGTGACCGGCATCGGCAAGGGCGCCCTCGATTATCGCCAGCGCCTGATGTCCATGGGGCTGACCCCCGGGGTGACCTTCGAGATCACCCGGGTGGCCCCGCTTGGCGATCCGGTGGAAATCCGCGTGCGCGGCTTTGCCATGAGCCTGCGCCGGGACGAGGCGGCCCTTCTGAAGGTGGAGAAGCTGGCATGAGCGCGCATGAGGACAGGCGGACCGTCATCGGCCTCGTCGGCAACCCCAACTGCGGCAAGAGCACCCTGTTCAACGCGCTGACCGGCGCGCGGCAGGAAGTCGGCAACTGGCCCGGCGTGACGGTGGAGCGCAAGGTCGGCCGCTATGCCGGCGACGACGGCACCGTCACCGTCATCGACCTGCCGGGCGTCTATTCGCTGAGCGCCTCCACCAAGGTGTCGGAGGACGAGCGCGTCGCCCGGGATTTCGTGCTCTCGGGCGAGGCCGATCTCATCATCAACATCGTCGATGCCTCCAATCTGGAGCGCAATCTCTACCTGACCACCCAGCTCCTGGAGATGCGGGTGCCGATGCTGGTGGTCCTCAACATGATGGACATCGCCCGGCGGCGCGGCCTCGATCTCGATGTCGATGCGCTGGCGGGCTTCCTCGGCTGCCCGGTCATTCCGCTGGTGGCGGCCCGCGGCACCGGCATCAAGGCGCTGAAGGAGGCGATTTCCTGTCTCGCCGCCCATCCGGCCCCGCCCGCCGTCCAGCCCGATTATGGCCCGGTGATCGACGAGGGCGTGGCGGCGGTCGGCGCCGCGCTCGGCCATCTCGGCATGTACGAGCCGCACTGGCGGGTGCTGCGCCTGCTGGAGGGCGATGCCGTGCTGACCGGCGAGACCGGCGCCCGGGTGGAGCCCGAGATCACCGCCGCGCGCCAGAAGATCGAGGCGCTCTATGAGGAGGAGGCCGACGTCGTCATTGCCGACGCCCGCTTCACCTTCATCACCCATGTGGTGGACAGCGTGCTGACCCGGCCGCGGGAAGCCTCGCGCACCCTGTCGGACCATATCGACAAGGTGGTGCTCAACCGATTCCTCGGCATCCCGATCTTCCTGGCGGCGATGTATCTGATGTTCGTCTTCACGATCTCGATCGGCGGGGCGTTCATCGACTTCTTCGACCAGGCCTTCGGCGCCGTGCTCGTCGACGGCATGGGACGCTGGCTGAGCGCGGCCGGCCTGCCGGACTGGATCGTCGTGCTGGTGGCCCAGGGCATCGGCGGCGGCATCCAGACCGTTGCCACCTTCATTCCCGTCATCGCCTTCCTGTACCTGTTCCTCTCCTTCCTGGAGGACTCGGGCTACATGGCGCGCGCCGCCTTCGTCATGGACCGGGCGATGCGGGCGATCGGCCTGCCGGGCAAGTCCTTCGTGCCGCTGATCGTCGGCTTCGGCTGCAATGTGCCGGCGATCATGGCCACCCGCACCTTGGAAAGCCGGCATGACCGGGTGATGACCGTGCTCATGGCGCCGTTCATGTCGTGCGGGGCGCGGCTGCCGGTCTATGCGCTGTTCGCGGCGGCCTTCTTTCCCATGAGCGGGCAAAATCTGGTGTTCGGCCTCTATCTCATCGGGCTGCTGGCAGCCGTCGGCACAGGCCTCCTGCTGAAGACCACCGTGCTCAAGGGGTCCGTCTCGCCCTTCATCATGGAGCTGCCGCCCTATCATATCCCCACCGCCCGCACCGTGCTGATGCGCGCCTGGGAGCGGCTGAAGACCTTCGTCATCCGCTGCAGCCGGGTCATCGTGCCCATCGTCGTCATCCTCAACGTCATGAACGCCGTCGGCACCGATGGCACCATCGGCAACGAGGACAGCGAGAAGTCCGTGCTGTCGGAAGTCGGCCGCACCATCGTGCCGGTGTTCAAGCCGATGGGACTGACCGAGGAGAACTGGCCGGCCGCCGTCGGCATCTTCACCGGCATTCTCGCCAAGGAAGCCGTCGTCGGCACCCTGAACGCCCTCTACACCCAGCTCGGCGACGCCGAGGCGGCCGCCAGTGGCGCGGTCGGTGAAGCCGAAGAGGAGCCGGCCTCCGTCGGCGCCGGGCTGATGGCGGCGCTGGCCACCATTCCGGAGAATCTGGCCGCCGTTGCCGGCAGCCTCACCGATCCCCTCGGCCTCGATGTCTCGTGGACTGCCGACGGGCAGGGGGCTGCGGAAGCGGAACTGGAAGTCGCGCCCTCGGCCTTCACCGCCATGGCCTCCCGCTTCGACGGACAGGCCGGTGCCTTCGCCTATCTGCTGATGGTGCTGCTCTACATGCCCTGCGTCGCCGCAGTCGGTGCCATCTGGCAGGAGATCGGTACCCGCTGGACCGTGTTTGCCGCCGCCTGGACCACCGGGCTCGGCTGGTGCGCCGCGGTGCTGTTCTACCAGATCGCCCGCTTCGACCGCGCGCCGGAGACCGCGAGCCTGTGGATCGCCGTCTGCCTCGGGGTTCTGGTTGCCGCCGGGCTGGTCATGCACCGGGTCGGCCATGTGGCCGCCAGCCGGCGGCTTCCGGGGGATGCGGCGCTGGCCGGATCGGGGGAGGCGAACTGAAATGGCAACCCTGTCCCAGGTGAAGACCTATCTGGAGGCCCGGTCCCGGGCCTCCCTGGAGGACATCGCCCTCGGTGTCTCCACCACCCCCGAAGCGGCCCGGGCCCTGCTCGACCGCTGGCTGGAC
>JBBSSF010000432.1:0-3747 GCA_038242345.1 Hyphomicrobiales bacterium | reverse complement strand
TGTCGTCATGGCTGGCGGTCCAGCCCGACGGATTGGCCGGGGTGTTGATGAACAGCACCTTGGAGCGCGGCGTGATGGCCGCCTCGATGCGGTCGAGGTCGATCTCCCAGCGCCCGCCGGCAAAGGACAGCGGCACTTCCACCGGCCGGGCGCCGGCCACCTGCACGGCGGCCGAGAAGTTCGGCCATTCCGGCGTCGGCACGATCACCTCGTCGCCCTGTTCCACCGTGATGGTGAGGGCGATGTGGATCGACTGCATGCCCGAGCCGGTGACGAAGAAGCGCTCCGGGCTGAAGGGCTGGTGGAAGAGGGCGGTGTGATAGTCGGCCAGCGCCTGGCGCAGTTCCGGCACGCCGCGCTGCCAGGTGTAGAAGGTCTCGCCGGCGGCAAGCCCGCGCGAGGCCGCCTCGCAGATGAAGGCCGGCGTCGGCAGGTCGCCCTCGCCGACCCAGAGCGGGATCAGCCCGTCCTTCTGCCGGCCGTGATTCATCACCGCGACGATGCCGCTCTCGGGCGGGGCGACCGAGCGGGCAGACACATGGAACCGGGTTTCGAGGGCCTTGAGTGACATCGCGAACTATCTCGGGCTGGCCGGCAACGGGCGCACGGCACCCATCCTCTAGCGTATGGCAGACGGGCGCGCGAGGGGGCGGCCTTTTTCGGGGGGAGGAAGTGGCCCATCCATAACCGAGCCGGCGGGCGCTGTAATCTCAAAGTTGGTGGGCTGACCGATCACGATTGGTGATGAACCGGGTCTGTTCCATCACATCTGCACCCGGCGGAGCGTCCGTGTGCGGCTCCGGGCGGGGGCGGGGAAGTTTCTGCTCTTGCCGGCGATTGTATCGTGTCCGATATGATGGCCGGGCATGTGTGGTGGACGGCAGGGGAGACAGGCATGGACGATCAGGCAGGCGCGGACGGGCTGGCGCTCGGCAATTTCCTGTGCTTTGCGCTCTATTCGGCCAATCATGCCTTCGGCCGTCTCTACCGGACGCTGCTGGAGCCGCTGGGGCTCACCTATCCGCAATATCTGGTGATGGTGGTGCTGTGGGAGGCCGATGGCCGGAAGGTGAGCGACATCGGCGCCCGGCTGTTTCTGGAATCGAACACCCTGACGCCGCTGCTGAAGCGGCTGGAGACCCTGGGGCTGGTGCGCCGGGAGCGTGGCCGGGAGGACGAGCGGCAGGTCTACATCCACCTGACCGAGGCCGGCCGAGCGCTCAGGGAGCAGGCGACCGCCATTCCCGGCTGCGTGCTGGCGGCCTCCGGTCTCGATGTCTCCGAGGCACGGGCGCTCACGAAGGCCATCAGCGCCCTGCGCGACGGGCTCCGGGACTGATACCAAAGATCCTCGAAGAGGACTCTTTGGTATTCCGATGCAGATTTCTCATGTCCTTGGGGCATATGAGAAATCTGCTGCCCTTCAGGCGCTAAGGTGCGGTCAGCACTTTGTGCGGCTGGTATGATCCGGCCGGCGGCTCAGCGCGTGCCGAGCACCCGGGCGAGCAGGGCGTCCAGCCGGGCGGCGGGCACCTCGTCCAGCCGCCGGGCGGCCGTCCACAGGATCGCGGCGCGCACCGGGCGGGCGTGGCCTGTCGCCTCCAGCAGCAGCCGGCGATAGAGGGCGAGCTGGGCCGCATAGCTGTCCGGCACCCCGGCCGGATCATCCGGAGCGGGACGGTCGGTCTTGAGGTCGACGATCAGCAGATGATCGCCGGCATCCACCAGCCGGTCGATGCGGCCGGAGAGGCGCACTTCGGCGCCGGTGCCATCGGGCAGGAGCCCGATCACGTCGACTTCCGCCCGCGCGCCCGGGGCAAAGAGCGGGGCGAGGGGCGGGGCGTCGAGCACGGCCAGTGCCTCGGCCACGAAGGCGTCCACATCCTCCGCCGAGACCAGCGGCCGTTCGGCCGCCAGCAGCCGGCGGGCGGCGGCGGCGCGCTCCGGGGCGGGCAGGTCCGGCAGCATTTCGAGCAGGCGATGGAGCAGCCGGCCGCGCCGCAGCGCCGTCTCGCCGGTCTTCGGCGTGCCCTTCAGGATCGCCGGCAGGCGGCGTTCCGAGCTGCGGGCGGCATCGCGGCCATGGGGAATGGCCTCGGAAGGCACGATCTCGCGCGGCGCCACCGGCGTGACGGAAAGGTCCGCGGCTGCGGCCGGGCCGGCCTCGCCGGGTTCAGGGGCGGCTGGCGGCTCGGGTTCGCTTTCGGCCGGCCGGCTGCGGCCGGCCTGCGGCAGGGTCCAGACCAGGATTTCGGTGTCGTCGAAATCGGTCTCGGTGCGGGCGGTATCCCGGAGGCCGTCGGCCACCAGCTCCTGCCAGCAGCCGGCGGCCAGCCCGGTCTTCGGCTGGGTGCCGCAGACGATCAGCCAGTCCCGGGCCCGGGTCAGCGCCACATAGAGCAGGCGGCGATATTCCGCTTCCGCCTTGGCGCGGGCCTCGGCCAGCGCCTCTGTCACCCGCTCCGGCCGGCTGTCCTTGTCCGGGCTCCAGACCAGGGGCGCCGGGCCGCGCCCGCCCGGTTCGCGCAGCGCCACCACCCTGGGCAGATGGGAGGCATGGACCGGCGCGCCGCCATGATCGACGACGAACACCACCGGCGCCTCCAGCCCCTTGGCGCCATGCACCGTCATCACCCGGACCGCGCGGCCGACGGCCTCGGCATCGCGCTTGATCTCGGTGGCGGAGGTGGCGATGAAGGCGAGGAAGCCCTGAAGGGTCGGGGTGTCGGTGCGCTCATAGGCGAGCGTCAGGTCGAGGAAGGCGTCGAGCACATCCTCCACCTCGTCGCCCATGCGGGCGCGAAAGCGCCGGCGGCCGCCTTCCGGGCCGAGCACCGCGGCGAAGAACTCGAACGGCCGGCTGCGGCGGGCCAGCGCCGCCAGCCCCTCCAGCCGGGCATGGGTGTCGGCGGCGAGCGCATCGCCATCGCGGCCGCGATTCTCGATCGCCCGGCGCAGGGTGCCCGGCCGGTCATGGGCGAAACGGTAGAGATCGTCCTCGCCGACATCGAACAGCGGACCGCGCAGGGCGGCGGCCAGCGACAGGTCGTCGGCCGGCAGCAGCAGGGCGGCGGCCAGCGCCACCAGATCCTTGACGGCGATGTGATCGGTGACCACCAGCCGGTCGGCGCCGGCGACCACGAGGCCGCGCGCCTTCAGCTCCCGGTTCATCGCCTCCACGAACGGCCCGCGCCGGCGCACCCGGATGAGCACGTCGCCGGCGGTCACCGGCCGGCCGTCGGGCAGCCGCTCCGGTGTCGCCACCATCCGCTTGACCCGATCGGCGATGCGCCGGGCGAGCACCACTTCCGGCGCGTCCAGACCGACATGGTCGATGGGGAGGGTCCAGTCATCGGGAATGTCCGCCGTCCGGGGCTCGACCGGCGGCCAGACTTCCACCCGGCCGATGGCGGCCGCCCGCACGGCCTCGTGCAGGGTCGGCACTTCCGGCGTGGCGAGGCCGGCGAAGGCCTCGCTGCGGGCAAACACCGCGTCCACCGCCTTCACCACATCGGCGGTGGAGCGGAAGGAGAGGGAGAGGGTGACCGGATGGAAGCGCGCGCCGGCGTCCGCCGCCTGCCGGCCGACCTCCTGCGCCTTGGCCGAGAAGATCTCGGGGGCCGCGCCCTGAAAGCCGTAGATCGACTGCTTCTCGTCGCCGACGGCAAAGACGGTGCGGGTCAGCGGGCGGGCGCCCTCGCCGGCGAAGAAGTCGCCGAGCACGCCCTCGATCACCGCCCCCTGGTC
>JBBSSF010000431.1:0-3771 GCA_038242345.1 Hyphomicrobiales bacterium | reverse complement strand
GAAGCCTTCCACCAGGTCGACCAGCGCTTCCGCGAGCTGTTTTCCCACCTCTTCAGCGGCGGCACGGCCGAACTGACCCTGGTCGATTCCGAGGATCCGCTGGAAGCCGGTCTCGACATCCTGGCCCGCCCGCCGGGAAAGAAGCCGCAGACCCTGACGCTCTTGTCCGGCGGCGAGCAGGCGCTGACCGCCATGGCGCTGGTGTTTGCGGTTTTCCTGACGAATCCGGCACCGATCTGCGTGCTGGACGAGGTCGATGCGCCCCTTGACGATGCCAATGTCGAGCGCTTCTGCACGCTTCTGGACGAGATGACCCGGCGCACGGAGACGCGCTTCCTGGTCATCACCCACAATCCGATCACCATGGCGCGGATGCACCGGCTGTTCGGCGTCACCATGGCCGAGCGCGGCGTGTCGCGGCTGGTGTCGGTGGATCTGGCCGAGGCAGACCGGATCCTGGCCGGCTGATGTGCACCGCCGTTGGCCCGATGTGCGGTGCAGCCATGGCGAAGATGTGGAGAAGCGGGAAATCCGACTGAATGTCGCAGCACCGCAGAGAAGCCAATTTCCATGTCCGCGCAATCATTTCCGGGTGGATCGGCAATCCTTGACGGTGGCGGGGCACACCACTATGGTGCGAGCCACTTTCAGGGGCTGGCAGGTCTTGAAGAAGACGCCTCTCCCGATCGCATTTCTGCCCCTTGCAGGCAGAGCGGGCGCGATCCGGGAGTGGGGCGTGAACCGCGGATGACGGGCCCGGGGCCAGAGGTGGCCGGGGTCGTGTCCTGACGGATCCCGCACGGGCTTTGAGGCCCGGGATCCGACGGAGGAGGGGATGACCGAGAACGGCCACCGGGATCGTCCGGAGAGCGACGTGGATGGGCGGCGCTCCGATCTCGACGGTCGTCTCGCAGATCTGAAACGCCGCATGGAAGAGCGTCAGCCGAAGCGCGAAGCGCAGAAGGCGGCAGATGCGAATGCCCGGGGCTATGCCCAGGCCATGCGGCTGTCGAGCGAGTTCATTGCCGGCATTGTCGTCGGCGGTCTGCTCGGCTGGGGATTCGACGAGTTGTTCGGCACGCTGCCGTTCGGGCTCATCGTTTTTGTGCTGCTCGGCTTCGCGGCCGGCGTCGTCAACGTCCTGAGGGCGGTTGGACGGATGGCCGAGCCCGAATTCACCCAGCAGCAGAAGCGGAAACATGGCGGTCCGAACTCCTGAGATGGAGAATTCGTGATCGTCTTATGCCAATGGCCGATGGGTCGGCCGGTGGCAAAGTGCTATGAGCGTCGGGCCGCCCGATCCGGGGCGGACGACAGTCGACTGAAGTCATGTGACGCGAAGGGGCCTGGACGGTGTCAAACGATAAGGTCGATCCGATCCACCAGTTCCACATCAATTCGATCCTCCCGATCCAGATCGGGGACCTGGACCTCTCCTTCACCAACTCCGCGCTGTTCATGCTGGTGACGACCGCGACGGTCGCCATCTTCCTGGTGGCCGGTACGGCGAGCCGCAGCCTGATCCCCGGGCGCTGGCAGGCGATGGCCGAACTCTCCTACGAGTTCGTCGCCAACATGCTGAAGGATGCTGCCGGCAAGTCCGGCATGCGCTATTTCCCCTTCGTGTTCGCGCTGTTCATGTATGTGCTGACGGCGAACCTCTACGGGATGTTCCCCTACTTCTTCACCACGACCAGCCACATCATCGTTACCTTCACGCTGGCGATGATGGTCATCCTGACGGTGGTGATTTCCGGTCTGATTAACCACGGCTTCCACTTCTTCAAGCTGTTCGTGCCGTCGGGCGTGCCGGGCGTGCTGATCCCGCTGGTGACGGCGATCGAGATCATCTCCTTCCTGTCGCGGCCGGTTTCGCTCTCGGTTCGTCTTTTCGCCAACATCCTCGCCGGCCATATCGCCGTGAAGGTGTTCGCGGGCTTCATCGTCACCCTCGGCGCCCTCGGCATCGGTGGCTGGCTCGCGGCGGTGCTGCCGCTCGGCCTCACGATGGCCCTGACGGCCCTGGAATTCCTGGTTGCCTTCCTGCAGGCCTATGTCTTCGCGATCCTGACCTGCATGTATCTCCACGACGCGCTGCATCCGGGCCACTGAAATCCGGCCCGTCTGCCCGCCGTATCTATCAACCCAACCTACTCTGTCCCGAAGGGAGTTAGTCATGGAAGCGGAAGCTGCGAAGTACCTCGGCGCTGGCATCGCCTGCATCGGCATGGGCGCTGTGGCCATCGGCCTCGGCAACATCTTCTCGAACTACCTGGCCGGCGCGCTGCGCAACCCGTCGGCTGCTGACGGCCAGTTCGGCCGCCTGATCTTCGGCTTCGCCGTGACCGAAGCTCTGGGCATCTTCTCGCTGCTGGTCGCGCTGATCCTCCTGTTCGCGTGATCGCCCGACCGGCGGCTCCGGACGAGATCGCCACGGCCTGCTTCCCGATCCTCATCGGTCGGGAAGCAGCTGCCGGAGCGGGTTCCGGAGGAGGAGGGCGGGGTCTCTGATCCCGCGTGCTTCTCAACGGTCCTCCCGGTGTCGAGATGCACCGGGCCGTGACGGTCGCCGGACTCAGTCGTCAACCAGAGACATTCCGAGGAGCCGCTAATGGCCACGGAGTCTGCCGTCAACCACGCGGTCCAGACACTGGAGACCGTCGAGCACCATCAGGTCGCGTTTCCGCCCTTCGACAGCTCGACTTTCGCTTCCCAGATCTTCTGGCTCGCGATCTCCTTCGGCATCCTGTTCTATCTGATGCACAAGGTGATCGTGCCGCGCATCGGCGGGATTTTCGAGGATCGCCAGGGCCGTATCCAGGGTGACCTGGCCGAAGCCGAGCGGATGAAGCAGGAATCCGACGCGGCGATCGCCACCTACGAGCGCGAGCTGGCCGATGCCCACCGGACGGCGGCCGCGCTTGCCAACGACACCCGCACTCAGCTGAACGCCGATCTGGCCGCCCGTCGCGCCGAGGTCGAGGGCAAGCTGGCTGCCGATGTCGCCGCGGCGGAAGTCCGCATCGCGGAGATCAAGGCTTCTGCCATGGCCGAAGTCGGCACGGTTGCCACCGACACCGCCGAGGCGGTTGTCCAGGCTCTGCTGCCGGTGTCGGTGCCGCGCAAGGTGATCGCTGCGGCGGTCACCGGCGCGCTCAAGAACTGAGGAGCGGGGAGCGATGAACGCGACATCCTGGGCCACATTCTGGGCCTTCGCCGCCGTGATTCTCTTCTTCGGCGTCCTCACCTATCTCAAGGTGTGGGGCAAGCTGGCCGGAGCCCTCGACAAGCGCTCGGAAGGCATCCGCAAGGATCTGGACGAGGCGCGCCGCCTGCGTGAGGAGGCCCAGGTTCTCCTGGCCGACTATCAGCGCAAGCGTCGGGAGGCCGAGGTCGAGGCTCAGGCCATCGTGGCCGAAGCCAAGCTGGAAGCCGAACGCCTGACCAACGAAGCCACGATCGCTCTGGAGGACATGGTCCGCCGGCGCACCGCGGCTGCGGAATCCAAGATCGCCCAGGCCGAGACCCAGGCGATCGCCGAGGTCCGCGCCAAGGCCGCTTCGGTCGCCATCCAGGCTGCCGAACGCATCCTGGTTGACAAGGTCAAGGGATCGGTTGCCGAGAAGATCCTCGCCCAGAGCATCGACAGCGTGAAGGCCCGTCTCAACTGAGACGCCGCTGACACGATTGTCCGGGCCGGGCCCGACAAGTCCGCCGCCGACGGCCTGGCCGGTGGGCGGGGTTGTTTTTTTTGCGGCCCGGTGCCCCGTG
>JBBSSF010000430.1:0-3779 GCA_038242345.1 Hyphomicrobiales bacterium | reverse complement strand
GTGAAGTTCGCCGCTCCGGACGCGACTGGCACCTTCTCCGGATATGCCTCGGTGTTCGACGGGGCCCCGGACAGCGTGGGGGATGTGGTCGCCCCGGGCGCGTTCCGGCGCTCCCTGGCGGAACACAAAGCCGCCGGCACCCGTCCGTTGCTCCTGTGGCAGCACGATCCGGACCAGCCCATCGGCGTGTGGACCGGGATCGTCGAGGACGGTCGCGGGCTGAAGGTCTCCGGCCGGCTCGTTCTAGAGACGTCCCGGGGCCGGGAAGCCCATGCGCTCCTGAAGGCGGGCGCTCTCGACGGTCTCAGCATCGGCTATCGCGTCCGGTCTGCCGATCGCCGGCCGGGCGGCGGGCGTGTGCTCCGGGATGTGGAGCTTGTCGAAATTTCCCTCGTCTCCCTGCCGGCGGCAGCGGCGGCGAGGGTCACCCATACGAAGTCTGCCGCGGGTGCGGCCAGCACAAGGACGAAGGCCATGGATGACATGGAACAGAAGGCTGCGCCCGAGGGCGATCCGGCCGACCTCGCCACGCGCGTGGGCACTCTTGAAGAGGCCGTCGCCGGTCTCGACGAACGGCTGAAGGCTGTCGAGGGCACCACGGCGGCGACCAAGGCGGCAGCCGATCGCATCGAAATCAAGCTCGCCCGCCCGGGCATCCTGACCACCAAGAGGGAGGAAGCGCCGGTGCAGACCAAGGCGTTCGCTGAATATGCCCGCCGGGGTGAAGCGGCGGTGGGTGCCGAGATCAAGAGCCTGACGCTGGCCGCGAACGGCGGCGGCTATCTCGCCCCCGATGAGTTCATGACGGAGATCGTCAAGGGCCTCGTCCAGACCAGCCCGATCCGCCAGCACGCCCGCATCCTGACGATTTCGGCGGCCGAAGCCCGGATGCCGAAGCGCACCGGCACCATGACCGCGGCATGGGTTGCCGAGACGGGCACCCGGACCACGACCCAGCCGGCTTATGGCGAGATCACGCTGACCCCGCATGAAGTCGCCTGCTATGTGGACGTTTCCAACGCCCTGCTGGAAGACAACCAGTACAACCTTCTCGGAGAGCTTTCGGCCGACTTTGCCGAAGAATTCGGCCGGATTGAAGGGGCGGCGTTCGTCTCGGGTGATGGCGTCGGCAAGCCGTCGGGCATCCTGGCGGACACCGGCATCACGAAAGTGACCACGGCCGCGACCGCGCTTGCCGCGGATGACCTGGTGGACCTGTTCCACGCGCTTCCGGGCTTCTATGCCGCCAATGCCGTCTGGGGCATGAACCGGAGCACCATCGGCAGGGTGCGCAAGCTCAAGTCCGGCTCCGGCGACTATCTGTGGCACGACGCGCTTTCGGAGGGGAACCCGCCGACGATCCTCGGTCGCCCGGTGGTGGAGCTGCCCGACATGCCGGACATCGCGGCCGATGCCCTGCCGATCCTCTTCGGCGACCTGAAGCAGGGCTACCGGATCGTTGATCGCGTCTCCCTCTCGGTGTTGCGGGATCCCTACAGCGTGGCGACCACGGGCCAGACCCGGTTCCACGGCCGGCGCCGTGTCGGTGGTGGTGTCGTGAAGGCCGAAGCAATCCGGCTCCTGAAGATGAAGGCGGCGTGACATGAGCGCCGCGGATCCGTTCTCAACCCACGCTCCGGCAGCAACAAACCCTGCCGACGATGCCTTTCCCATCACGCCGTCGGACACGACCGACCTTTCAGTGATGGTCCGGGCGCTCCGGATCGCATCCACTGGCACGGGTGGCATCGTGCGGGTGACGACCCGATCGGGAACCGTCCGGGATCTTCCCATCGCCGCGGGCGAACAGTGGGAAGTCCGGGTCTCTCGTGTCTGGACAACGGGCACCACGGCAACCGGCATCTGGGGGTTCGTCTGATGCCCTGGGCACCGGCCAAACACTGCCCGCGTGGTCACCCGCCCTTCACGGGTTCGCAGTGCCCCGTCTGCGCTGCGGCCCGCAAGGCGGATGCGGATCAGCGTCGAGGATCGGCCCGGGAACGCGGCTACACGGCGCAATGGGAGCGGGAGAGGAAACGGTTCCTCTCCCGTCACCCGCTCTGTGCCGAGTGTGAGCGCAATGGCCGGTTCACTCCGGCCACCGTGGTCGATCACATTCGCCCGCACAAAGGCGACATGAAGCTGTTCTGGGACGCGAGCAACTGGCAACCGCTCTGCCGCCCCTGTCACGATCGCAAGACGGCCACCGAGGACGGCGGGTTCGGGCGGAGACCCCGGGGGGGATCTGGTTTCTAGAGACGGACCCGGCGGACCGATCGGGGGGTCTCGCGCGCACTTCCCTGAGAATTGACAATTTAGAAAATTGGAGTTTCCGAAATGAAGGGCCGCAAGCCGCGACTCCGGCTGGTGACCGGCTCCGGATCCGGGGGCAGTGCCCCGCCGGTGCCTTCCGGTCTCGACGCACATGGTGCAGCCGAATGGCGCCGGGTCGCTCCGATCCTGATGGACCGCGGTCACCTGACGGACGACACCCTGTCGACGCTGGAAGCCTATTGCCGGGCGGTCGGCCTCTCGCGGACCTATAGCGCGATGATGGATGCCGAAGGCCATGTGCTTCAGACGGACAAGGGGCCGGTGACCCATCCCGCCTTCAAGATGCTGATGGGCACCATGCGGGAAGCCCGGCTGCTGGCGGCCGAACTGGCGCTGACCCCGCATCGGCGCGGCACCGCGGACAAGGGCGAGGGAGGCAAGGCCGATGGCTGGGACTCCGATCTTCTCGCCTGATCCGGCGCTTTATCCGGACCCGTCCGGCCGGGCGGATCGGGTGTGCCGCTTCGTCCGTCGTCTGCGGCTCTGGGAGGGGCGCTTTGCCGGCCAGCCCTTCATCCTGCACCCGTTTCAGGAAGCGATCCTGCGGCGCATCTATGGCCCCGTGACCGACACCGGCGCCCGGCTGGTGCGCACGGCCTGCATCTGGATCCCGCGCGGCAACGCGAAAACGACGCTGGCATCCGCCCTGGCGCTCGCCCACTTCATGGGGCCCGAGGCCGAAGCCGGCGGACAGGTGATACAGGCGGCGGCGGACCGGGAGAATGCCGGGATCGCCTTCAAGCATTGCCACGAGATGGTGAAGCAGGATGCCGCCCTGTCGTCCCGGGTGGCGCCGATCGAAAGCCGGAAGATCCTCAACCATCCGGGCACGGCCAGCGTGCTCAAGGCAATCAGCACCGAGGCATACAGCAAGCACGGCCTGAACGTGTCGTTCTTCCTGGCCGATGAGGTTCACGCCTGGCCCGCGACCGAGGCGCGCAAGCTCTTCAAGGTGGTGACCGATTCCATGGTGAAGCGTGACCAGCCCTTGACCGTGGTCATTTCCACGGCCGGCGAGGGACAGGGCGGTCTTGCGGCAGACCTCTGGGACTATTCCCACAAGGTGGCATCGGGGGAGATCGAAGACCCGACCTTTGCCCCGATCATCTTTGCCGCTCCGGCAGAAGCGGACTGGAAGGACGAAGCCGGCTGGCACGCTGCGAACCCGGCGATTGCGGCAGGCTTCTGTTCTCTGGAAGAACTGCGGATCAAGGCCCGGCGGATCGAACACTTCCCGTCGGAGATCGCGGACTTCAAGCGCTTCCACCTGAACATCTGGCAGGATGGCGCGTCACAACAGTGGCTGCCGCTGGAAGTCTATGACGCTGCCGAGCCGATGACCCCGGTTGCCGACCTCACCGGCCGGCCGTGCTGGATCGGTGTCGACCTGTCGTCTGTCGAGGATCTGACGGCGGTTGTCGCGGTCTTCCCGGCAGAGGGCGAGG
>JBBSSF010000429.1:0-3789 GCA_038242345.1 Hyphomicrobiales bacterium | reverse complement strand
GCCCCCCGGGTTCGGGGCGGCTCGGGGTGCCCGGCACCGCCATTGTGGGCGCCCGTCGCGCGGCCGGCGCCGGGCACGGCGCCACAGCCCGACACCACCGCCCGGTGGGTGCCGTCGCCGCCCAGAACGATGATGGCCGCCACCCCGTCGGCAGCCATCAGTTCGGCGGCGCGGCGGCTGTCGGCGGCGGTGCCCGTCACCTTCATGTCGAGGAAGGAGAGCCGGGGAAAGCGCGTCTCGCCCTGGGTCGCGGCCCGCTCCATGGCGCGCAGCACATGATGGGCGATGCCGCCGCGTTCCGGCATCATCACCACCTCCTCGACGCCGGTGGCGGCCAGGGCCGCCAGCGCCCGGAGCACGATGTTCGCCCGGTCGGTGATCTGAAGGCTCGCGGCATTGGCCACCACGCGGCGGATGTCGCGGGCCGAGACCGGATTCGCGATGATGCCGACTGTGCGTCCCATGCCGTGATCCTCCCGAGGCGCAATTCTTCTTTTGGAGGAGAGGGAGCAAGGCCGGGGCCAGTTGCCGGGGCACATTCAAGACATTGGAATACTTATATTTCCTGACCCGGCCCTGCGGCCGGCCGTGGCGCGGCGGGGCGCCGCAGCTGTGGCGCCCCCTGCCACAGCTGCGGCGTCCGGTCTCACCCGTATGTGGGGTCCGGAGCGGCGGCCCTTGCGGGCTGCCGCGATCAGGGCGACACTTGCCGGCAAAAAGAAGAACGATCTCGGGAGGATCGTCATGCGGAAGGAGCAGGTCGCGCACATCGACGAGCTGGTGCGCGCGGCGAGTGGCTTTGCGACCCAGCGCGACCGCATCATCCGGGACTCCTGGCGCCGCTGCGTCAGCGAGCACCGGCTGGACCCGGTCGTGCTGCGCGATCCGCGCATCCTGCCCCAGACCCGGGTGCGCGAGCATCGCGACGCCATGGACGCCTTTCTCCACACCGCCCGCTTCGGCGTGGAGATGCTCTACCGGGAGGTGGCCGGCCTCGGCTATGTGCTGCTGCTCACCGATGCCAAGGGCGTGACGGTGGACTTCATCGGCGATCCGGCCATCGACATGCCGCTGATGCGGGCCGGGCTCTATCTCGGCGCCGACTGGAACGAGCCCCATGCCGGCACCTGCGCGGTGGGCACCTGCATCGCCACCGGCGAGGCGCTGACCGTCCACCAGACCGACCATTTCGACGCGACCCACATTCCCCTCACCTGCACCGCCGCGCCGATCTTCGATCCGGAAGGCCAGCTCGCCGCCGTTCTCGATATCTCGGCCCTGCGCTCGCCCGAGCCCAAGGACAGCCAGTTCCTCGCCCTGCGCCTCGTCTCCTCCTTCGCCGACCGGATCGAGATCGCCAACCTGATGAACCGCTACCGGCGGGAGTGGATCCTGCGCCTGTCGGCGGCCCCGGAATTTGCCGATGTGGATCCCTCCTTCGTGCTGGCAGTGGATGGCTCCGGGCGCATTCTCGGCTTCAACAGCCGGGCGGCGCGGCTGCTGGCGCCGGCCGGTCCCGACGCCCCGGCCATGACCCGGGCGCGCAGCCTCGTCGGCCGCCGGCTGGCCGACGTGCTCGACATCGGCATCGACGACCTGCCCCGCTTCACCCGCGGCCGGCCGGCCACCGAGCGCACGGTGCGGCTGAAGCCCTCCGGCACGCCGCTCTTTGCCCAGAGCCTCGCCCCGCCCGCCCGCGCGGCGACGCCGGCCCGCGGCACCCCGGACGGCCCGGCCCTGCCGAAGCCGCTCGCCGGCCTGTTCTGCGACGACCCGGCCATGCACACCGTCGCCACCCGGGCAGCGCGCCTGGTCGACACCCGCATGAGCCTCCTCCTCCAGGGCGAGACCGGCACCGGCAAGGAGCAGCTCGCCAAGGCCATCCATGCCGCCAGCGCCCGCTCGGGCCGGCCCTTCATCGCCATCAACTGCGCCGCCCTGCCGGAAAGCCTGATCGAGGGCGAACTCTTCGGCTACGAGGCCGGCACCTTCACGGGCGCGTCCAGCCGCGGCCGCAAGGGGCTGGTGCTGGAGGCCGATGGCGGCACCCTGTTCCTCGACGAGATCGGCGACATGCCGCTCTCGCTCCAGACCCGGCTGCTGCGGGTGCTGTCGGAACGGGAGGTGACGCCGCTCGGCCGCACGCGCCCGGTGCCGGTGGACATCCGGGTGATCGCCGCCACCCATCATGACCTGATCGCCGCGGTGAAGGCCGGCCGCTTCCGCGAGGACCTCTATTTCCGCCTGAATGCCGCGGTCCTCACCCTGCCGGCGCTGCGCGACCGCACGGATTTCGCCTGGCTGGCGCGGCGGATCCTGGCTACCCGGACGGCACCGGCCCGCTTCGAGGTGAGCCCGGAGGCGCTGGCCGCGCTCGCCGCCCATTCCTGGCCCGGCAACATCCGCGAGCTGGTGAACGCCCTCGACTTCGCTGCCGCCGTCGCCAGCGACGGTCTCATCCGCGCCGACGACCTGCCGGATGCGGTGCGCGCCGGCACGCCGCCCCCGCTCCCCGTCGCCCGGCAGCCCGCCCGGCGCGCCCCCGAGGCCGACCGGCCGGACGGCCGCTCCGCCCTTCTCGACCTGCTTGCCCGCCACCGCTGGAATGTCTCGGCGGTGGCCCGGGCGCTGGGCCTCGACCGCACCACCGTGCACCGGCGGATGCGCCGCCTCGGCATCATCGCCGAGCGCCATGGCCGGGAGGAGGACGGCTGAACGCCGGCTGCAAATGCCGGCGGCTCTCCGGCGCTTCGGCGCTGAAAAGACGGGGGGATCGGCCGACACACGGTCCGGACGCTCGCACAACCCGGTCCGGGCGGGCTAGAGTTGGCGGCATCCCCCCACGTGCCCGACGCCCGGCCGCGCGCCCCCGAGCCGACGACCGGGCCCCGGGGACCCAGCCCTTCCCGGAGATCCGCCCCATGCGCCTCGGCTTTGTCGGCACCGGCATCATCACCGACGCGATCGTCACCGGTCTTGCGACCGCCCGGCCGGACATCGGCGAAATCCTCGTCTCGCCGCGCAACGCCGAGACCGCCGCCCGCCTTGCCGCCCGCTTTCCCGTCGTCCGGGTGGCGGCCGACAATCAGGCCGTCCTCGATGGCGCCGACGTGGTGTTCCTCGCCATCCGGCCGCAGATCGCCGAAGCGGTGATCCGGCCGCTGGCCTTCCGGCCGGATCATCATGTCATCAGCGTCGTGGCGACGGTGCAGATCGAGACCCTCGCCGACTGGATCGGCGGGCCGGTCGCCGGACTGTGCCGGGCGGTGCCGCTGCCCTTCGTCGCCAGCCTGTCGGGGCCGACGCTGATCTTCCCGCCGGACAGGGTGGCGGCCGGCCTGTTCGCGCCCCTTGGCACCGCCATCGAGACCGACGACATCGCCCCCTTCGACCGGCTGGCCACCGCCTCGGCGCTGATGGGCACCTATTTCGGCGTGCTGGAAACCGCCGCCCGCTGGCTGGAGGGGAATGGCGTGCCCTATGACCAGGGCAAGGCCTATCTGACCGGCCTCTATTCCGGCCTCGCCCATGCCATGCAGACCTCGCCGGCCGAGACCTTCGAGGAGCTGCGGCATGAATTCTCCACCCGCGGCGGGCTCAACGAGCAGGTGTTCCGGGTGTTCGTCGCCCATGGCGGCAAGACGGCCCTGGAAGACGGCCTCGACGCCGTGCTCGCCCGGTCCATGCGGAGCTGATCCCGGCCCCGCGGCCGGAAATCCGGCAGCCGCCTCCGGTGCGCCTGCCGGAGCGGCATCGCGGGCGCCGGGCGCCGTTGGGAGCCTGCGGCAT
>JBBSSF010000428.1:0-3793 GCA_038242345.1 Hyphomicrobiales bacterium | reverse complement strand
GGAGAACCCAGAAGCTCGGCGCCAGAATGGAGGAGATGATGAGCAGCAGATAGAGCTCCGGAATGGATGTCCAGATCTCGATGACACGCTGGAAGATCAGATCGATCCAGCCGCCGAAATAGCCCTGGATGGCCCCGGCCATGACGCCGACGACGGAGGAAAAGGCGGTGAGCACCAGACCGAACAGCACGGAAATGCGGAATCCGTAGAGCAGGCGCGCGAGCACATCGCGGCCCTGATCGTCGGTGCCGAGCCAGTTCCAGTTGCCCATCACGCAGTTCGGATCCGCGACGCCCTGGGGATAGCGGGCGCAGCGTTCTTCCTTGGTGAAGGTCCACGACGGTGCTGCCGGGGCAGGTGTCGGGATGTCGGTGTTGACGGTGTTGTAGGAATAGCGGACCGGCGGCCAGATCATCCAGCCATTGGCGCGGATCTCGTCCTGCACGAACGGGTCCCGATAGTTCGTCACCGGCAGGAAGCCGCCGAACCTGTCTTCCGGATAGTCGACGAGAAGCGGCGACAGCAGCTCGCCCTTGTAGGAAATCAGCAGCGGCCTGTCATTGGCGACGATGTTCGACAGCAGCGAGAGGACGAACAGGACGAGGAAGATCCACAGCGAGAAGAAGCCGCGCCTGTGGGCGCAGAAATTGGCCCAGCGGCGCTGGTTGAGGGGCGACAGGCGGGAGCGGCGAAGAGCGGTCGTCATGGCTCAGACCTCCCGTGCCGCAAAGTCGATGCGCGGATCGATCCACGTGTACATGAGATCCGACAGCAGGCCGATGAGCAGCCCCATCAGGGAGAAGATGTAGAGCGTGCCGAACACGACCGGATAATCCCGGTTGATGACGGACTCGAAGCCGAGCAGGCCGAGGCCATCCAGCGAGAAGATCGTCTCGATCAGCAGCGAGCCGCCGAAGAAGGCGCCGATGAAGGCGGCCGGAAAACCGGCAATGACGATCAGCATGGCGTTGCGGAAGACATGGCCATAGAGCACCCGGTGCTGGGAAAGTCCCTTCATGCGCGCCGTCAGCACATATTGCTTGCGGATTTCTTCGAGGAAGGAATTGCGGGTGAGGAGCGTCAGGGTGGCGAAGGACGACAGCACCATGGCGCCGATGGGCAGCACCAGATGCCAGAGATAATCGAGAATCTTGCCGCCGAGGCTGAGGCTCGACCAGTTGTCGGAGACGAGGCCGCGCAAGGGGAAGATGTTCCAGAAGGAGCCGCCGGCAAACAGCACGACCAGAAGCACCGCGAACAGGAAGGACGGGATGGCATAGCCGATGATGATGAGGGTCGACGTCCAGACATCGAACGGCGTGCCCTCGCGCACGGCCTTGGCGATGCCGAGCGGGATGGAAATGCTGTAGGAGAGCAGCATCATCCACAGCCCGAGAGAAATCGAGACCGGCATCTTCTCGACGATCAGGTCGATCACGCTGGCATCCCGGTAGAAGCTCTTGCCGAAATCGAAGCGGGCATAGTTCCACAGCATCAGCCCGAAGCGCTCCAGCGGCGGCTTGTCGAAGCCGAACTGCTTTTCCAGCGCCGCGATGAAATCGGGATCGAGCCCCTGGGCGCCGCGATAGCGGGAGCTGCCGGCGGTCTGCGGCGTGGAGGCCCGGCCGCCGGCCACCTCGCGGCCGCCGCCGCTGATGCGGGAGGTGGCCGAGACATCCGTGCCCTGGATCTGGGCAATCACGCGCTCGACCGGGCCGCCCGGAGCGAACTGCACGACGAGAAAGCTCACGGCCATGATGCCGAACAGGGTCGGGATCATGAGGAGCAGGCGGCGGAGGATGTAGGCAGCCATCAGCTATCCCGGAACATGGAAGACGCGCCCGCAGCGGGCAGACGGGTAGGGCAGGGGGCGCTCACGGGGTGACCCCCAGCCGGGCGGCGCGATCGGCCTCCCACCACCAGCTTTCCGGCGTGCCGCGATCATAGAGCGGCTTGTCCAGCGGACGCCCGAACACGTCCCACACGGCGAGCCAGTGGGTGTTCTTGTTCCACTGCGGCACCCAGTAGTGGCCGGCGCGCAGCACGCGGTCGAGGGCGCGCGCGGCGGTGGTCAGCTGCTCCCGGGTGGGGGCGGCGATGATGGCGTCCACCAGGGTGTCGACGGCCGGGTCGGCGATGCCGGCCAGGTTGAGGGAGCCGTCCACATGGGCCGAGGCCGAGCCGAAGACCTGCCGCAGCCCCTGCCCGGGCGTCGTCGACATGGTGAAGCGGCGGCCGGTCAGGTCGAAATCGAAGCCGTTGACCCGGCTCTGATATTGCGCCGGGTCCACGCGCCGGATGCGGGCGTCGATGCCGAGCCGCTGCAGATTGTCGATGAATTTCATCGTGTGCGGTTCGAGGCCCGGTTCGAAATCGAGGAACTCGATCTCGAACGGCCGGCCGGCGGCATCGACCAGCTGGCGGCCCTTCGCGGTCCAGCCGGCGGCCTTCAGGAGGTCGGAGGCGGCCTTGAGGTTCACCCGGTCGGCGCCGGGCTCGGCATAGGAAGGCGGCAGCAGCGCCGGGCCGAACACGGCCTCCGGCACCCGGGCCCGCAGCGGCTCCAGCAGCGCCAGTTCGGCCGGCGACGGATCGCCCTCGGCCGCCAGCGGCGAATTCTGGAACCAGGACACGGTGCGCTTGTAGGCGCCGAACATCAGGTTGGCGTTCACCCAGTCGAAATCGAAGGCGAGCCCCAGCGCCTGCCGGGTGCGCGGATCGGCGAATTTCTCCCGGCGGCAGTTGATGAACCAGCCCTGCGTGCCCGACGGGGTGCGGTCGGGCACCTCGAAGCGGACGACCTTGCCCTCTTTCACGGCGGGGAAATCATAGCCCGTCGCCCAGACCCGGCTGGTGAATTCCTCGCGGAACAGGAAATTGCGCGCCTTGAACGCCTCGAAGGCGACGGTGCGGTCGCGGAAATCGTCGAAGCGCACCCCGTCGAAATTGTTGAGCCCGCGCGAGACCGGCAGATCCGCCCCCCACCAGTCCGTCACCCGCTCGAACTCGATGAAGCGGCCGGACTCGAAGCGGCCGACCCGGTAGGGGCCGGAGCCGAGGGGCACGTCCAGGGTCGTCTGGTCGAAGGGCACCGCGCCATAATAGGCCGCCGACAGGATCGGCAGGGTGGCGACGAACAGCGGCAGCTCCCGCGAACGACCGGGGGCGAAGGTGACCGCCACGGTCTTCGGATCCGGCGCGCTTGCCGAGACCATGTCGGCCAGGTCCTGGGAAATGAGCGGGTGGCCCTTTTCCTTCAGGATCGCGAGCGAGAAGGCGACATCGGCCGCCGTCAGCGGGCTGCCATCATGAAAGGTCAGTCCGTCGCGCAGGGTGAAGCGGTAGAGGAGGCCATCGGCGGAGACCGTCACGCTTTCCGCCGCCTGCCCGTAGACCGCGTCCGGCTCGTCGAAGGCGCGCACCATCAGGGTCGCGAAGGTCATCTGCATCCCCATGGCGCCGTCGCCCTTGAGGATGAGGAAGTTCAGCGAGTTGAAGGTGTTGAAATTCTGGTTGTAGCTCTCCTGATCCCCCGTCTGGGAGAAGCGCCCGCCCTTCGGCGCGGCCGGGTTCACATAGGAGAAATGCGCAAAGTCCGCCGGATAGGCGAGATCGCCGAAGGCGGACAGCCCGTGGACGGTGCGCTCCCCCGCGCCCGCAGCCGGGGCCCGGCGGCCTCGGGGGTGTCTGCGCGGCGCATCCTTCTTGCCCCCCCCGCCCGCCCGGGGGGCCCCCCCACGAGGGGGCCCACCCCCCTGGGGGGGGGGCCCCCGTCGTCGTACCCGGACCGGGC
>JBBSSF010000427.1:0-3800 GCA_038242345.1 Hyphomicrobiales bacterium | reverse complement strand
GTGCGGTAGACGATGCCCTGATGCTCGGCGAGATCGGCCGGCGTCTGCGGCGTTCCCATGCGGCGCACATAAGCGGGGCTGGCGAACAGGGCGAAAGTCAGGGTCGAGAGGGTCTCGCCGTCATCCTCGCCATCATTCCAGGAAATCACCGCGTCGAGAGAGTCGTAGCTCTCGGTGGCAAACAGCACCTGGGGCGGAAAGAAGGTCAGCTCGATCTCGATGTTGGGATAGAGCCGGCGGAAGGTGAGCAGCATCTGGGCATAGAAGGCGGTGCCGAATTCCCCCGTCGCCCCCAGGCGCAGGGTGCCGGCCATGTCCTCGCGGATCTCGGAAATCGCCGCCCGGGCCGCATCGCAGTCCTGAAGGATGCGGCGGGCGTGCTTCAGCAGGGTCTCGCCGGCATCCGTCAGCCGCAGCGCCCGCCCCGCCCGGCCGAACAGGGGAACGCCCAGATCCTCCTCCAGCTGCTTCAGCCGCAGGCTCAGCGTGGACTTCGGCAGCCCGTGCAGCTTGGCCGCCGCCGAAAGCGAGCGCAGCTCGGCCACCTTGACGAAGGATGCGAGGGCGTCCGTGTTCACCTGCGACTGTCCATTATCCTGAACGACACGACCACTTTTTAAGCATGATTATTTCTGTTGCATGAACGACCGTAGTCGGCTTTCATGCGGTGCACAAGATCCATTCGCGTGAGGCCCGGCGCGGCGACCGGGCGTCTGCCGAGGCGGGGTGCGGCGTCCACGGGGCGCGCACGGAGACGGGGAACAGCAGGAATGACTGCCAGCAAGAAAACCGGACGGCTGAAGGCGCTCGTCACCGGCGTGGCCGCGGCCTTCATGACCGCGACGCTTGCAACCGGCGCCAGCGCCTTCGAGCTTGAGGGGCCGCCGAAGGTCGCCTTCATCTATGGCAGCACCGTGCAGGATGGCGGCTGGAACGAGGCGCTGGATGCCGGCCGCAAGGCCGTGGAAGAACAGCTGAAGATTCCCGTCGCCGTCACCGAGAACATCCCGGAAGAAGCGACCAAGCTGCGCGCCGCCATCGATCTCGATGTCAAGCGCGGCTACAACATCATCGTCGGCACGACCTACGGCTACAGCGTGCCGATGGCGGAAGCGGCCAAGGCCTATCCGCATGTGGCCTTCCTCAGTGCGTCGGGCACCGAGAACGGGCCGAACATGGAGAGTTTCTACGCCCGCACCTATCAGGGCTGGTATCTGGCCGGCATCGCCGCCGGTCAGGCCACCAGGACCAAGAAGATCGGCATCCTCGCCGGCTTCCCCGTCGGCGTCGTCAACTGGGACATCAACGGCTTTGCCCGTGGCGCCCAGTCCGTCGACCCGGAAATCGAGACCATCGCCGTGTTCACCAACTCCTGGTGGGATCCGGTGAAGGAGGGTCAGGTCGCCCAGGCCATCCTCGACCAGAAGGCCGACGTGCTCGCCACCAATCTCAGCGCGCCCTCGGCGCTGGATGCGGCCGAGAAGGCCGGCGTGCCGGCGATCGGCTTCCAGATCGACATGTCCAAGGCCGCGCCGAAGATGATCCAGACCTCGGTGGTGTTCGACTGGGAGAAATATCTGGTCCCGACCATCAGGGAGATCATCGCCGGCACCTGGAAGCCCGAGGAATTTGGTGCCTTCGACGGGCTTGAGACCGGCGTCGTCACCCTCGCCCCGTTCGGGCCCACCGTGACCGACGAGACCAGGGCCAGGATCGCCGCCGCCCGGGAGGCCATCATTGCCGGCACCCTCGATCCGTTCGCCGGCCCCCTGAAGAAGCAGGACGGCACCGTGGTGGTGGAAGAGGGCGGCAAGCTGGATGATGGCGCGCTGTGGTCCATGGACTATTTCGTGTCCGGCATCACCGGCACCATGCCCGCCAAGCAGTGATGACGGGCGGACCCTCCGGCCCGGCGGCCCGGCCGCTGCCGGGCACGCCCCCGGCGCTGCAGCTCACCGGCATCGACAAGGCCTTTGACGGCAAGCCGGCCCTGATCGGGGCCGGCTTCACGCTCGCCTGGGGGGAGGTGCATGCGCTGGTCGGCGAGAATGGCGCCGGCAAGTCGACGCTGATGAATGTCGCCACCGGCGTCTATGCGAGCGACCGCGGCGAGCAGACCATCGACGGGGAGGCCATCGCCCCGCGCAGCCCGATGGAAGCGACGGCTGCCGGCCTCGGCATGGTGCACCAGCATTTCCGCCTCGTGGAGAGCTTCACGGTGGCGGAAAATGTGCTTCTGGCCCTCGGCCCCTCGGGCGCGGCGCGCTCGATTGCCGAGGCCGCCGCCCTGATTGCCCGCACCGCCGACGAGATCGGCCTGCCGGTGGATCCGCACCGGCCGGTGGAAAGCCTCTCCATTGCCGACCGCCAGCGCGCCGAAATCGTCAAGGTGCTGCTGCTCGGCGCCCGCATCCTCGTCCTCGACGAGCCGACCGCGGTGCTGACCGAGGAGGAAGGCCGCGCGCTCCTCGCCTTCGTGCGCCGGCTGGCCGAGCGCGGCCGCGCGGTGGTGCTCATCACCCACAAGTTCCGCGAGGTCGCCGGCTTCTGCGACCGGGTGACGGTGATGCGCCATGGCGCCACCGTGCTGGATGGCGCCGCCGTCTCCGCCGTCAGCGAGGACGAGATTGCCCGGCTGATCGTCGGCGAGACCCTGCCCGCCGTCAGCGGTCCTGCCTCCACCCCCGGCGTGCTCTGCCTTGCGGTCAGCAATCTGCGGCTTGGCGCGCGCGCCGGCAGCCAGGCGCTCACCGGCCTCGATTTCGAGCTGCACGCCGGCGAGGTGCTGGGCATTGCCGGCGTCGGCGGCAACGGGCAGGAAGAGCTGATGGCCTGCCTGATGGGGCTCGCGCCCCCCGAGGCCGGCCGCATCCGGCTGTCGGGCGCCGACATCACCCGGGCGACGCCGCGCCAGCGCCGGCAGGCGGGGCTCCGGGTCATTCCCGCCGACCGTCTCGCCTCCGGTCTCGTGGCCGGCCTGTCGATTGCCGGCAATCTCGCCCTCACCCACGTCGCCGACGGCGCCTTCGGCCCGGCCCTGTGGCTGGACCGCGGGAAGATGCGCGCCCGCGCGGCCGCGCTGATCGCCGCCTTCGACATTCGCGGCGCTAGCCCCGGCCGGGATGTGGCCCTGCTCTCTGGCGGCAACGCCCAGAAGGTGCTGCTGGCGCGCGAGCTCGATGACGGCCTGAAGCTGCTCATCGCCCATTCGCCGGCCCGCGGGCTGGACATGAAGGCCACCGGCTTCGTGCGCGATGCCATCCGCCGCGCGGTGGAAAAGGGCGCGGCGTGCCTGCTCATCAGCGAGGACCTGTCCGAGGTGCTGTCGCTGTCCCATCGTGTGGCGGTGATGAACCGCGGCCGCATCGTCGGCACCCGGCCGACCAAGGATGTCAGCCCGGACTGGATCGGAGCCCTGCTTGCCGGCCATGCTTGAATCCGCCTTTCTCGTCCGCCGGCAGCAGCCGCCCCTGTGGCTGAGCGGGCTGTGCTATGCCGCCGGTCTCGTCCTCGGCCTTGCCATCTCCGCCCTGCTGCTGGTCAATGCCGGCGTGCCGGCCGATGCCCTCGTCGACGAATTCCTCGTCGCCACCTTTCTCACCGCCGATGGCCTGTCCCAGACCATGACCGCCGCCCTGCCGCTGATCCTGGTGGGGCTCGGCTCGGCGGTGGCCATGCGCGTGCGCTTCTGGAATATCGGCATCGAGGGCCAGCTCTGGCTGGGGGCGATCGCCGCCACCTGGGTCGCCCTCAACGACATCGGCCCTGAGAGCCTGCGCCTGCCGCTGATGCTGGGGCTG
>JBBSSF010000426.1:0-3801 GCA_038242345.1 Hyphomicrobiales bacterium | reverse complement strand
CGGCCCGATGGCAGCGGCGGGCTGGCGCTCGTCGACGGCCCGTTCCTCGAAAGCGTGGCGGCTGCCCGGGCGACGCCCGACCGGCCCGTCGTGCTTCTCATCGAGGAGATCAACCGCGGCAACCCCGCCCGCATCTTCGGCGACATGCTGACCCTGATCGAGGACTCGAAGCGCCACCCCGACGAGGGGATCGAGCTGGCCGCCCGCAGCAGTGCCGGCGAGCGCGTCTTCGTGCCGGACAATCTCCATCTGATCGGCACGATGAACCTGGCAGACCGGTCGCTCGCGATGGTGGATTTCGCCCTGCGCCGCCGCTTCGCCTTCCTCGATCTGGCGCCGGCCTTCAACGAGCGCTGGCGCGACTGGTGCGTGGCCGCCTGCGGGCTGGATGCCACTCTCATCGGCCTGATCCACGAGCGCCTCACCGCCCTCAACGCGGAGATTGCCGGCGACCGCAGCCTTGGCGCCCCGTTCCGCATCGGCCACAGCTTCCTGACGCCCCGGCGCGAGGCCCCGCCCGCCGACACGGCCCTGTGGTTCCGCGAGACGGTGGAAGCCGAGATCGGTCCGCTTCTGGAGGAATACTGGTTCGACAGTCCCGACCGGGCCCGGGATGCGGTGGCGGCCCTTCTGGTGGGGGTGTGAGGGTGGATGTTCCCGACGGTGCCCCGGTGATCGGCCGGGTGCCAGTGCGCAATATCTGGTTCCTGTTCCTCCACGCCGCCGATCTGGCGCGCTTTCTCGGCCGGTTCGGCGCCGAGGTGGAGGCCGCCCCGGACCTGCCGGACCTCATCGCCCGGCTGCTCTGCGAGGCGGTGGAGGCGCGGCTGCGGCGCAATCTCAGCCGCGGCTATGTCGAGGCCCAGGCGGATCTCCCCCGGGTGCGCGGCGGCATCGATCTGGTGCGCACCGAAACCCGTGGCCTGTTGCTGAAGGGGCAGGTCGCCTGCCGCTTCGCCGAGCACACCCTCGACACCCCGCGCAACCGGCTGGTGCGGGCGGCGCTGGAGCGGCTGGCCGGGCACCTGACGGATCGGACCCGGGCCGGGGCCTGCCGGGCGCTGGCCGCCCGGCTCGCAGCGGCCGGTGTCGGCACCGCTGTGCCCGCATTGATGGTGGTCGCCGCCGACCGCATCGCCCGCCACGAGGCCGATGATGCCCTGATGCTGGCGCTTGCCCGGCTCGCCCTTGATCCCGATCTGCCGACCGAGGCGGCCGGTTCGCGGATGCTGCCCCGGGCGGACCGGGAGGAGCAGTTCGTCCGCCGGCTGTTCGAGCGGGCGATCGGCAATTTCTATGCGGGCGCGCTGTCCCGGGCCGCCGGCTGGCGGGTCATGCCCGGTCGCCGGCTGGACTGGCAGGCGTCGGCGGCAAGCGCGGGCATTGCCGCGCTGCTGCCGGGCATGGTGACCGACATCCTGATCGAGAATGGCCGGCTCGGCCGCCGCATCATCGTGGACACGAAGTTCACCGGTGCCCTTGGCCGCTCGCGCTGGGGCACGCCGACCTTGCGGAGCGGCCATCTCTACCAGCTCCACACCTATCTCACCAGCCAGGAGCGGGCGGACGATCCCCTGTCGCGGGCAAGCGAGGGGCTGCTGCTCTATCCGGTGATCGACCGGCCGGTGGACGAGCGCGTCACCCTCGGGACCCATCCGCTGCGCTTTGCCACCGTCGATCTTTCGGCCTCCAATGATGCGATCGCGGCCCGGCTGTCGGCGCTGATTCTGGCGCCGGTCACTTCTCCGCCGTCGGGCGTTGCCGGCTGAAGCCCGGCCGGCCGATGGGAAGCTCCAGCCCGAGGCGGGCGAAGGGCGAGCGGGGCGGGGCGGGCACGTGCACGGTGATGGCCTTTTCCATCACCGAGAACACCGCCGGGGTCTTCGTGGTGATCTCGCCATCGGTGTTGACCGAGCGCGGCCGCCGGGTCTCGATGCGCACGCTGCGGCCGCGCAGCGCCAGCACCTGCCGGTCATAATCCTGAAGGCCGAAGCGGACCACGGGGGCGAGCCGCAGGAGATCGAGGAAACTGCGGGCCTCCAGGGCGAAGACGTCGAGCTGGCCATCGTCGATGGCGGCATCGGCCCGCACCGTCATCCCGCCGCCGAAGTGGACGCCATTGCCCACCGTCACCTGGATGGCGCGGGTGACGACTTTCCGGCCATCGACCTCGATGCGCACGCCGAAGCGGCGCATGCCCTTCAGCGCCCGCCAGGTGGCCACCACATAGGCGAACACCTTCAGCCGGCGCTTGAGCGCGGGATCATGGGCGCGCGCGATGGCCACCGGCAGGCCGATGGAGGCGGCATTGAAGAACCAGCGGTCGTTCACCCGGCCAAGGTCGATCTGCCGGGTGTGGCCGGCCGCGATCACCCGGGCAGCGGCAGCCGGATCCGGCGGCAGGCCGAGGGTGCGGGCGAGATCGTTGGCGGTTCCCAGCGGCAGGATGCCGAGGGGCTTCTGCAGATCCAGCAGCGCATCGGCAGCCGCATTCAGGGTGCCGTCGCCGCCGGCGATCACGATGGTGTCGTAGGCGCGGGCGTGGACACGGATCTTCTGGTCCAGATCTTCCGGCGAATCCGTCGGGATTTCCGTCAGCGGCACGCCGGCGAGCTCGAAGGCCGAGCGGGCTGCGGAAATCCCGTCGCGGGTCCGGCTCGACTGGAAATTGGCAAACAGCACGAGACGGCGCGTCGGGGCCATCGACCCTCCGGGTGACATCGGCGCAAGGGCACGCCGGGACGGCGGCGAGCGATCTTCCTTACTGTGGGGGCCGCCGGGCCCGGCCGCAAGGGCGGCCCCGGCGGCCGGGTCTCATCCCGAAGATCCTTGAAAAGGACCCTTTGGCATTCTGGTGCGGATTTCTCATGCCCTTGGAGCATATGAGAAATCCGCTGTTCTTCAGGCGCTAAGGTGCGGTCAGCACCGCGTGCGCCGGGTCTCAGTAGCCCATGAGCTTCTTCAGCCTGGCATGATGGCCGTAGAGATCGGGACGCACCTCGACGCGGCCATGGTCATTCACCCAGTGGGTGAAATAGGCCAGATGCACCGGCACCGGACGCGCCAGATCCACCCGCCGCTCGCGCCCGCCGATGAGGCCCTTCAGCCGCGTGCCGTTCCAGCCGGGTTCCTCGGCAAAGAGCGCATCGGCGAATTCGAACGGGTTGTCGACGCGCACGCAGCCATGGCTGTAGGCCCGGGTGGCATTGGCAAACAGCCCGCGCGACGGCGTGTCGTGCAGATAGACCGCATGCTCGTTCGGGAACATGAACTTGATGTTGCCGAGGGCATTGTCGTCGCCGGGCTTCTGGCGGATGCGCACCTGCCGGATGGTCCGCTCGTTCCACGACACCGAGGACGGGCTGACCACCTTGCCGTTCATCACCACTTCATAGCCGCGCCGGGAAAAATAGGCGTTCGGGTTGGCGCGGATGTTCGGCAGCATCTCCTTGGAGGCGATCGAGATCGGCACGTTCCAGTAGGGGTTCACCACCAGAAAGCGGATCGCATTGGAAAAGATCGGCGTCTGGGTCTTGTCCTTGCCGACGATCACCCGGCCGCGATAGGTCTCGCGGCCATTGCGCACGACCTTCAGCTGATAATCCGGAATGTTGACGAACACATGCTCGCTGCCAAGATCGCGCGGCAGCCAGCGCCAGCGCTCCATCGAGGCGACGATGTCGCCCTCGCTGGCGTTCACCGGAGCGTGTCCCTCCAGGGCGGAGAGGGTGCGGCCGGTGATGCGACCGTCGGGCTTGAGGCCGGCCTTCTTCTGTGCCGCCTTCACGGCCTCGACGAGGG
>JBBSSF010000425.1:0-3803 GCA_038242345.1 Hyphomicrobiales bacterium | reverse complement strand
GGGCGGTGAGCTCGTCGCGGATGCGGTCGGCCTCGGCGAAGTTCCGCGCCTTCTTGGCCGCCGCCCTGGCGTCGATGCGGAGGCGGATCTCGTCATCGGCCAGCGCCGCGGTGGCCGGCGCCCGGCGGGCGGCCAGATCATCGGGCCGGATGCCGAGGAAGGCGAGGGCGGCGGCAAGGCTGGCCGCAGCCGCCGGATCGCGGGCCGCCTCGCTGCGCAGGCCATGCAGCTCGGCCAGCGCCTTGGGCGTGTTGAGATCGTCGCCGAGCGCCTCGACGAAGCCGGCCGGCAGGGTGGCCGCCGGCGTCACGCCCTCGGTCGCCTTGACGAAGCCGTCAAGGGCCCGGGCGCTTTCCTCCAGCCCCTTCACCGTCCAGTCGATCGGCTGGCGATAATGGGTCTTCAGCATGTTCAGCCGGAGGACGTCGCCCGGCCAGTCCTTCAGCACGTCGCGGATGGTGATGAAGTTGCCGAGAGACTTCGACATCTTCTCGCCTTCCACCATCAGGAAGCCGTTGTGCATCCAGATGTTGGCCATGACATCGGTGTGGAAGGCCGAGCAGGACTGCGCCACTTCATTTTCATGATGCGGGAAGACCAGGTCGATGCCGCCGCCATGAATGTCGAAGGTCTCGCCGAGATGCTTCCACGACATGGCCGAGCACTCGATGTGCCAGCCGGGCCGGCCGGGTTCAGTGACACCGCACGGGCTTTCCCAGGCGGGCTCGCCGGGCTTGGAGGGCTTCCACAGCACGAAATCCATGGCGTCGCGCTTGTAGGGGGCGACCTCCACCCGGGCGCCGGCGAGCATGTCGTCCAGCGGCCGGTGGGACAGCTGGCCATAGGTGGGCATGGACGGCACGTTGAAGAGCACATGCCCGTCCGCCACATAGGCATGGCCGCCGGCCACCAGCTTCTCGATGATCGCCTTCATCTCGGCGATGTGCTCGGTCGCCCGCGGCTCGATGGAGGGGCGCAGGCAGCCGAGGGCGTCCACATCCTCGTGGAACTGCGCTTCCGTCAGCGCCGTCACCTTCGCGATGGCGTCGTTCAGCGGCAGGTCGGGATAGTCCCGGGCGGCGCGGGCGTTGATCTTGTCGTCGACGTCGGTGAGGTTGCGCACATAGGTCACGTGCGCCGCGCCATAGAGCGTGCGCAGCAGGCGGAACAGCAGATCGAACACGATCACCGGGCGCGCATTGCCGATATGGGCGAAGTCGTAGACCGTCGGCCCGCAGACATACATCCGCACCCGCGCAGGGTCGATCGGCGCAAAGGAGCGCTTCGACCGGGAGGCCGTATCATGGAGCCGCAGGGCGGGCGAAACCGACATGGATCATCCTCAGCCGGGCTGGCCGGGGGCGTCCGTTCGGCGGAAACAAGGGTGCACGGGGACGGCCTCTGCCAGCTGGGATCGCTTAGCAGATAATGAGAGCCGCACGAATGCGGAAAAGGGGAGCGCGCACGCGCCGGACCGTCGTCATGGAAGAACGGAGTGCCGCAAACTCGCGGTCCGGTCAAGAGCGGGAAACCGCAGGGCGCGCGGAAAAGACCGATCGCATGGACGGGTTCTTTCGGCGCATGATCCGGACCGGGTCGATGTCCGGACCGCGGTCCGGAGAATCCGAGGGTCTGACGATGTCGCACTTCCGCCATGCACCCTATGCCGGGGGCACGCGGCCATTTTCCATCGGGCTGAAGCCGCTCGATCCCGCCACCATGTTCGAGCCGGACGCCCGGCGCGCGGCGGATGTGGCCGAGAAGGACCGGCTGATCGCCGCGACCCGGGATGTGGTCTGGCGCGAGCTGCCCGAGAGCCGGGCCATCCAGGAGGAGGTTCTGGCCTATCTGGCCGATCATCTGCCGAAGACCTTCCCGGAGATCTACCGACGCACCGAAGATGGCATGGAGATCGCCGGCAGCCGGCCGGTGCGCTTTGCCGACGCGCCGCCGCTGCTCTCGGCCGCGCGCATGGTGCAGGAAGACCTGCTGGTGCTGTCGGGTCAGGGGCGCGGCCACCGGCTGGTGGCCGCCTCGGTCAGTTTCCCGTCGTCCTGGTCGCTGGCCGACAAGTTCGGCGGCGATCTCGATCATGTGCACGCGGCGGTGCCCGGCTACGAGAGCGATCTGGCGGTCCGCATGGGGCGCATCTTCGACAATGCCAAGGCGGGCATTCCCATGTGGCGGCTGAACTGGTCGCTCTATCCGGACGCGATCCTGCATCATCCGCAGTCGAAGCAGCGCCCGCGCGACTGGTTCGGCGCCGGCGGGGAGGGGGCTTATGTGCGCGTGGAGCGCCAGACCCTGTCGCGCCTGCCGGAGACCGGGGCGATCCTGTTCACGGTGAAGATTCTCGTCGATCCCGTCTCGGCCATGCGCACCCATCCGGACGGGCGCGCGCTCGCCTCGGGGCTGGCCGAGCAGATCCGCAGCCTGAATGCCGACCAGCGGGCCTACAAGGCACTCGACGGACACGCCGAGGAGATTGCCGCCTTCCTCGATCAGGTGGCAGCCGAGGCTTGAACGCGGCGGACCGGCCGGGCACCCTCCGGCCGGCCCTCTTCCCGAAACGATTCGGAGTCTGCGCGCGATGCGTCTTCCCAAGCCGACCCTGGTGTTCGATCTGGACGGCACCCTCGTCGATTCGGCCCCTGATCTGGTGGCGACGCTGAACGCGATTCTGGCCGAGGAAGGGTTCGCCCCGGTGCCCGATTCCGTCGGGCGCGGCTATATCGGCCAGGGCGCCAAGGCGATGCTGCTGAAGGGGCTGGAGGCCAATGGCGCAACGGCGGGGGCCGGCGAGATCGACGCCCTCTATCACCGCTTCATCGACCATTATGTCGACCGCATCGCCGCGGAAAGCCGGCCCTATGCCGGCGTCGAGGAGACGCTGGACCAGCTGGCTTCCGATGGCTGGAACCTTCTGGTGCTGACCAACAAGCTGGAGCATCTGGCCTTCCGGCTTCTGGACGCGGTGGACCTGACGCGCCGCTTCGCCTTCATCGCCGGGCAGGACACCTTCGCGGCGCCGAAGCCCGATCCGGAGACCTTCCGGCGCACGGTTCTGGCCGGCGGCGGCACGCTGGGCCGGGCGGTGATGATCGGCGATTCCCGCACCGACATCGACACGGCCAAGAATGCCGATGCGCCGGTGGTGGCCGTCACCTTCGGCTACACGGATGTTCCGGTGCGCGAAATGGCGCCGGATGCGCTGGTGGACAGCTTCGCCGAGATCCCGGCGGCGGCCGAGCGGGTGCTGGTCGAACGACTTTCCCGCTGAAGGGGGCTTGACCGGGGCGACCGGGATCGGTAGACAGGCGCCAGTCCGGTCGACCCCGACGGAACGCCCCATTGGGGTGGCACGGAAGGGTCTGGCAGCAAAGGGAAATTTCCCGAGCGGCCTAATGGTTGGGGCGGTTAGCTCAGCGGTAGAGCACTGCTTTCACACGGCAGGGGTCGTAGGTTCAAACCCTACACCGCCCACCATTCGGAACATGTCCTCATCCTGACGATCAAGTCTGGCCGGCTCTGAAGTGTCGTAACGCGGCGGACACGCCCGTCCGCACGCCCCGGTCTGCCGGGCCCTATGATACCAAAGGTCCTTGAAAAGGATCCTTTGGTATTCCGATGCGGATTTCTCATGCCATTGGTGCATATGAGAAATCCGCTATCCTTCAGGCGCACGGTGCGGTCAGCACTTCGTGCGCCTGGTATGATACCAAAGATCCTTGAAAAGGACTCTTTGGTATTCCGGTGCAGACGGTCCGGCCCGGGGGAGCGGCTTTCAGCGCCGGGCGACGACG
>JBBSSF010000424.1:0-3805 GCA_038242345.1 Hyphomicrobiales bacterium | reverse complement strand
CCCACCCCGTCTTGGGCCTGGTTCCACACCACCCCGGGCATGAAGCGGGCGCGCGCCACCAGGCAGGCGACCCACGGCCAGGGCGTCATCAGCCAGCGCCGGCCCTCCCGGCAGGCCAGCAGCCACAGCACGAGGCCGGCGCCGAGGAACAGGCCGGTATATTTGGAGACGAGACCGAGCCCGGCAAAGAGGCCGACGGCCGCCCACCAGCCGGCGCGGCCGGAGCGCGACAGCTCCACCATGGCCCAGAGCGTGAGCCCCCAGAAGAAGGTGGACGGGGCGTCCGGGGTCATCAGCACGGCGCCGATGCCGATCATCGGCGTGGCGTTCAGCCACAGGGTGGCCCGGCCGGCGGTCGTGACCGATCCCGACAGCAGGAAGGCGGTGCGCCACAGGGCGAGGGCGCCGATGAGGCTGGCCCAGATGCCGAGAAGGCGCACGCCGAGGGCGTTGTCGCCGGCGATCCAGCGCCCGGCGGCGATCCACCACGCGACCATGGGCGGATGGTCATAGTAGCCGGCGGCAGGGGCCAGCGCCCACAGGCGATAATAGGCCTCGTCCTCGGTCAGCCCGGCATGACCGGCCGCAGCGATGCGGGCAAGCGTCAGGAGGGCGAGGATCAGCACCACCGCTCCGGGGCCGTAGAGGCTCGCGTCCCGGGTCTCGACCGCACCGCGCATGGGGCTCTCCGTCCGTTCATGCCGGGGCCGGCGGCGGCGGGCCGCCGGGTATCCCCGAAGAGGCGCGGAGCTCCCGTCTGCCATCAGGGGCGCGAGATATCCGCACGGGAAACCTTGTTCCAAAGATCCCGGAGGACGCTCTGGCAGTCCGCTGCGGAGTTCCCATGCCATTGGGGCCCATGGGAAATCCGCATCTCTTCAGGACAGCCCTGCGGTCAGCATCCGGCGGTCCTGGTCTGTCTCGAAGGGGAGGGCTCCCCGGGATCACTTCTTGCGCCAGGTCAGCACGCTGGAGGCGGCATAGTTCCACACCGAGCCGACCACCGCGCCCGCGGTGCCGGCCAGCCACCACACCTGGTCATAGGAATAGAGCCAGCCGGCGACGCCGACATTGGCGAACACGCCGACCGAGCACACCAGATAGAAGGAGAGGAGGCCCACCACCAGCCGCATCCCCGTCAGCTTGCGGTCATGATAGGTGACGGCGTTGTTGAGGAAGAAGTTGGTGGTCATGGCGATGAAGGTCGCCAGCCCCTGGGCCCAGCCGAAGGGCAGGCCGGCGACGGACAGGCCGGCCTTGAGGCAGGCGAGATGCACGCCGACGCCCGAGGCGCCGACCAGCCCGAACATCAGGAAGCGGGCGGAGATCAGGCCGCCGAGGAGCTTCGACAGGAACAGGCCGATGAAATCGAGCACCACCAGGCGATCGAGCTTGGAGGCGCCGGCAACTCTTTCGCGGAACACGAACGGGATCTCCGCAACGGTCAGGCTCCCGCGGGCGGTCGCCACGATGTCGAGCAGGATCTTGAATCCCTGGGTGGAGAGCTGGCCGGCCAGCGCGTCGAACCGGTCGCGGCGCAGCATGAAGAAGCCCGAGAGCGGATCCGAGAGGCGCACCCGCAGCAGCCGCTGGATCGCCGCATTGGCGGCGCGGCTGCCGAGATGGCGCAGCGGCGACAGGCCGTTCACCCGGGCGCCATCGGCAAAGCGGCTGCCGACCACCAGATCCCGGCCATCGGTCTCGATGGCGGCCAGCATCTTCGGCAGGATCGTCTCGTCGTGCTGGAGATCGGCGTCCATGACCGCAACCACCGGGGCCGAGGAGGCCAGCATCCCCTCGATGCACGCCCCGGCCAGACCCCGCCGGCCGACGCGCCGGATGCAACGCACCCGGGGATCCCGCATCGCCCGCTCCTTGACCCGCGCGGCGGTGCCATCCGGGCTGTTGTCGTCGACGACGATCACCTCGAACGGGACGTCCCCGAGGACCGCGGCGATGCGGTCGATGGCCACGAGCACATTGTCCGCCTCGTTGTAGGTCGGCAGGACGATGGTCAGGCGCGGTCCGGCGGTGCCGGCATCGGGCACCGGGGCCGTCGTCGCGGGGGCAGGGGACGGAGAGGCGTTCGGCACGATGGGCTCGGTGCGAGGGATCCCGGCAGGGCGGGACGGGGCAGGGGGCTGGCGGGGCGAACCGGGCACGGGGTCCGGGCCGACCTTGCGGGCCGGAAAGCGCCCGGACCTTATCCGGACTTCCGCCGGATGCAAGTCTTGCCGAAGGGGGCGGGGTGCATTTCATCGCCGCGTCGGACCGTCCGGGCGGGCAATTCCGGGGCTCGGGAAAGAGAATCATGATGTTTGCGCCGGTTCGTCCGCAGAAATCGGGGATTCCCGATTGACAGGCGGGGCCGGGTGTCTAATGTCCGTCCCGATTTGACGCGGTGTCCCCGGCCGCTCCGGCGGAGCGGGCGCCCGATCGATCGCTGAAGTGAGGATGCGTCTCCGGTTCGGCCGGGCCCCGCAGGCCCGGGCATCTTCCGGGCAGGCGCATCCGGGGTCCGAATGCGGTGTGCCACCGGTGCATTCCCGGGCTCCGTAGCCGGCGGCCTCCCGTCTGATCGCGGCCGCCATTGACCCGGAGTGGTCTCCGGTCCCAGCCGGACCGGAAGCCGCTCCTTCCTGACGTTCCTTATGTCGTGTCTCCCGCCCGGGATCCGTCCCGTCCTCCGGAGGACGCACAAGAGGACCTGATGTCCCCTTCCGGACGCGGAATTTGATGAGCTTCGACACCCTCGGACTGAGCGAGAAGGTTCTCTCGGCGGTCGCCGACGCGGGCTATACCGAGCCGACCCCCATTCAGGCGGCGGCGATCCCCTATGTTCTGGAGCGGCGCGATGTGCTTGGCATCGCCCAGACCGGAACCGGCAAGCCCGCCTCCTTCGTCCTGCCGATGCTCACGCTTCTGGAAAAGGGGCGGGCGCGGGCGCGGATGCCGCGCACCCTCATCCTGGAGCCGACGCGCGAGCTGGCCGCCCAGGTGGAGGAGAATTTCAACAAGTATGGCAAGAATCATCGCCTGAACGTTGCGCTCCTCATCGGCGGCATGTCCTTCGACGAGCAGGATCGCAAGCTCGATCGGGGCGTCGACGTGCTGATCGCCACCCCCGGGCGGCTCCTCGACCATTTCGAGCGTGGCAAGCTGCTGCTCCAGGGGGTCGAGATCTTCGTCATCGACGAGGCCGACCGGATGCTCGACATGGGCTTCATCCCGGATATCGAGCGCATCGCCAAGCTGATCCCGTTCACCCGGCAGACCCTGTTCTTCTCGGCCACCATGCCGCCGGAGATCCAGCGCCTGACCGACACCTTCCTGCAGAATCCGCAGAAGGTCGAGGTGTCGCGGCCGGCCTCGGCGGCGACCACCGTCACCCAGCGACTCGTCGGCTGCGGTCCCGAGGAATGGAACAAGCGCGAGGTCCTGCGCGGTCTCATCCGGGAAGCCCAGGACCTGAAGAACGCGATCATCTTCTGCAATCGCAAGCGGGATGTGGCGACGCTGGCCCGCTCCCTGGAGAAGCACGGCTTCTCCGTCGGCGCGCTCCATGGCGACATGGACCAGCACGCCCGCATGATTACGCTGGACAGCTTCCGCAAGGGCAACCTCGCCCTGCTGGTCGCCTCCGACGTGGCCGCGCGCGGTCTCGACATTCCGGACGTGAGTCACGTCTTCAACTTCGACGTGCCTCATCATGCCGAGGACTATGTCCACCGCATCGGCCGCACCGGCCGTGCCGGGCGCAGCGGCGAGGCGATCCTGTTTGTCAGTCCGCGCGAAAAGGGCATGT
>JBBSSF010000423.1:0-3806 GCA_038242345.1 Hyphomicrobiales bacterium | reverse complement strand
TCACCCGCCGGTGCACCGTGCTGTTGATCTGCCGGCGCATCAGCTTGAGGAAGTGGCTGCGATCTTCGGGTGACAGGACGTGTCCGGGCATGACCGGATAGAATCATCAATCCGCCCACCGCGAAAGCCATATCCCGGGGGTTCTTTCGGAGTCGGGGTATATGATCCGCGTCACGGGCCGGAAAGGGCCTCCGGGCGTCAGCCATCCCCTCGGGGGATGACTGCACCGGGCCCGGCTCGGGCAGGGGCCGGCCTTGACGCCGGCCCGTCCGCCGGCCGATCTTCGCCGCGGGTTCCCGTCCGGGGACCCGAGCGGGCGTCGCAGATGACTGATCCTGATCTTTTCTCCCGCCTCGGGGCGGCGCTTGCGATCGGCCTGCTGGTCGGGCTCGATCGCGGCTGGCAGAGCCGGGACGAGGACGGGCGCCACCTCCGGGCGGCCGGCTTCCGCACCTTCGCCCTCACCGGGCTGGGCGGCGGCATTGCCGGCGCGCTGTCCCATGTGGCGGGCTCGGTGGTGCTGGCGACGGCCTTTCTCGGCTTTGCCGGGGTGCTGCTCGCCTTCCGCCTGCTTCAGGCCAGGGCAGAACAGGATTATTCCGCCACCACCCTGATTGCCGCGCTGGTGACCTTCCTGCTCGGCGCCTATGCGACGCTTGGCGATGTGGCGGTGGCGGTGGGCGGCGGTGTCGCGATGACACTGCTTCTGGCCCTGCGCGAGCCGCTGCACCGCTGGGTGCGCTCCCTGACCTGGGAGGAGCTGCGCGCCGGGCTGACGCTGCTGGCCATGAGCTTCCTGCTGCTGCCGGTGCTGCCCAACCGGCCGATGGATCCCTGGCAGGCCCTCAATCCCTACCGGATCTGGATGGTGGCGATCATGATCGCCGGCATCTCCTTCGGCGGCTATCTGGCCATCCGCATCCTCGGCGAGCGCCTCGGCGTGCTGGCGGCGGCGATTGCCGGCGGCATTGCCTCGTCCACGGCCACCACGGTGACATTCGCCCGGCTGGCCCGGATCCATCCCGGCTCGGCGCGTCTGCTCTCGGCCGGCATCCTGATCGCCGGCGCGGTGATGGTGGTCCGCATCGGCGTGGTGGTGGCGGTGCTGAACGCCACGCTGCTGCCGGGGCTGGTGATGCCGATTCTGGCGGCCTCGGTGGTGCTGTGCGCCGCCGCCGGCCTGCTGATGCTCGGCAACACGGCGACGGAACAGCCCGATCTCGCCCTCTCCAGCCCGCTCGATCTCGGAACAGCGGTGCGCATGGCGGCGCTCATCGCCGTCATCCTGCTGGCGACGACACTGGCGCGGGACCATGTCGGCAACAGCGGCGTCCTCGTGGTGGCGCTCCTGTCCGGCATTGCCGATGTCGATGCCATCACCATTTCCATGACCCGGCTGGCCCGCACCTCCGGCGAGATGACCCTGGCGCTTCAGGCGATCGCCCTTGCGGGCGCGGTCAATACCATCTCCAAGGCGGTGCTCGCCGGCTGGCTCGGGGGCATGCGCGTCTTCCTGTTCACGGCGGCGGGCAGTGCCGCCGCCCTTCTGGCCGGCGGACTGGCGCTGTGGTTCCTGCCACCGGTCGGCTGAGCCCGGATTGATCCCGGCCCGGGCCGGTGGCATGACGGACGGGCGATCACCGGGGGGACCGGTCCGGGGGGACCGGCCGCCGGGAGGACAGGGGGAACCGCCGTGCCCGATCTGCGGAAGGTGCTGGACGACATCGTCGCGCGCATGGCGCGCGAGACCGAGCGCGGCAAGGTCGCCGACTATATTCCCCAGCTCGCCCACATTGATCCGGCGAAGTTCGGCATCGCCGTGGTGACCGACGACGGCACGGTGCATGTGGCAGGCGACGCCGAGGAACCCTTCTCGATCCAGAGCGTGTCGAAGGTGTTCACCCTCACCATGGCCCTTGGCCGGGTGGGCGAGGCGCTGTGGCGGCGGGTGGGGCGCGAGCCCTCGGGCACGGCCTTCAACTCCATCGTGCTCCTCGAGCACGAGAATGGCGGGCCGCGCACTCCGTTCATCAAGGCCGGGGCGATCGTGGTGACCGATGTCGTGCTCGCCGGCCACGCACCGCGGGAGGCGATCGGCTCCATCCTGCATTTCATGCGCTTCCTGGCCGGCGACGAGAGCATCCTCATCGACAAGGCCGTGGCGCGCTCGGAGCAGGCGACCGGCTATCGCAATGTGGCGCTGGCCAACTACATGAAGTCGTTCGGCAACCTGACCCACGAGCCGGCCCTGACGCTGGGCGTCTATTTTCACCAGTGCGCGATTGCCATGTCGTGCCGCCAGCTGGCGCTGGCCGGACGGTTCCTTGCCGCCGACGGCCTGCATCCGGCAACCGCCGGCCGGGGGGTGCCGGCGATCCGCGCCCGCCGCATCAATGCGCTGATGCTGACCTGCGGCCAGTATGACGGCTCGGGCGATTTCGCCTTCCAGGTCGGCATTCCGGCCAAGAGCGGGGTGGGCGGCGGCATTCTGGCGGTGGTGCCCGGCAAGGCCTCCATCGCGGTGTGGTCGCCGGGTCTCAACCAGAATGGCAACTCCCGGCTGGGCACGATGGCCCTCCAGGAGCTGGCCCATGTCATGGGCTGGTCGGTGTTCGGTCCGTGAGCCGGTTCAGGGCCAGCTGACCGCCGAGCCGGTGCCGAACATCATCGCCTCGGGAATGGCGGTCAGGCGCAGCACCGCCTCGCCATCGCTGGACAGCGCATTGATCTCGACGAGGGCATGGGTGTCCGGCGCGCCGGCAAGGCCCGGCACGGTGACGGCATAGGTGAGCTGGGCCGTGCGGCTGGTGCGCCGGTCGCTGCGCTTCTTCTGCCGGCTGGAGGCCTCGAACAGGTCGACGAGCTGTTCCAGCCGGGGCGAGGTGCCGATGACCATGCACACCGACTTGTCGGTGAGGGCAACCGCGAAGGGCCCGGACACCCCGTTCACCGGCCACACCGCGCCGCTTTCGCCGCCGAGCACGGCCTGGGCGCTTTCCGGCGGCAGGGGCGCCACGCCGGCCGAGGAGAAGCGCGCGGCAATCGCCCGCGGCGCATTGAGATTGGCCAGACAGGCGGCGCGGAACCGGGCGAGGAACTCGCCCTCCGCCTGATCCGCCCGCACCGGGGCGGGCACGGCCACGAGGCCGGCCAGGACGAGGCCGGCAATCCATCCGCGCGCAGTCATCGGGTTCGGGGCTCCTTGCGATCCAGACGCCGCGAGGGTGGCGGATTCCCCCGGGGCTGTCGACGGTCCGCGGCCGGACCGGTGGTCGCGGCTGCTCGCCCCGGTCCCGGCAGAGTGCTAGACTGATAATTCACCCGACCGGTTGATCCGTTCTCAAAGGCCCGCCGATGTCCGCGCCTGCCAAGCCCCGGGGAACCTCCGCCCGCCCGCTCGCCGATCTGGTGGCGCCGGTGATCGGCGCGGCGTGCCGGCGGCGCGGCTTTGCAGCGGCCGAACTCATCACCTTCTGGCCGGAAATCGTCGGCGAGGAGCTTGCCAGCCGGGCCCAGCCGGAACGACTGATGTGGCCGCAGGCTCCCGACGAGGGCGATGGCGGGGCGACGCTGGTGATCCGGGCCGAGGGCCGGGCCGGGCTGATTCTCCAGCATTCCGCCCCGCAGGTGCTGGAGCGGCTGAACGATTTCCTCGGCTGGCGGGCGGTGGTGCGGATCCGGGTGCAGGCGGTGCCGCCGCGCCCGGCGGAGGTGGAGACCGGACGCCCGGTGCGCCCGCTGACGCGGCGGGAAATGGCGCGGCTGGAGCGGCTGGGAGCCGGGTTCGCCGAGCCGGATCTGGGCGC
>JBBSSF010000422.1:0-3811 GCA_038242345.1 Hyphomicrobiales bacterium | reverse complement strand
TGACAAATCCGCTGGTCTTCAGGCGTGCGGGTGCAGGCAGCACGTGCGTGCCTGGCATGAGGCCGCACGCAGCCGTCCGGTCCGCCCCCACCCGGAGATCCCCCGACCCATGATCGGCCGCACGCTGATGATTGCCGCCGGCCTCGGCACCGGCTTCCTTGCCTCCCAGGCGCCGGAGTTCGCCCAGCAATATCGCCAGCGGCTGGGCGGGGCGATCGACGAACTCACCCGTCAGGTGGTCCGCTTTGACGCGGAGGCGAAGGATTTCGGCCTGACGCCGGACGCGGCCCTGCACCGTCTCGTCACCAGTCCGGAACCGGTGGCCCGGGCCCGGGGTGCAGCCATCGCCGACGACATGGAGCGCCTCGACCGGCTGACCGCCCAGCGCGAGGCCTTCCGCACCGCCGGCAGCTTCGACCGGCTGGCGGCGCTGGCGGAACATGTCGATCCCGATCTCGCCCGCGCCACCTGGCGGGATTTCGAGCCGGCAGTGCCGACGACCTCGGAGGGCGCGGTGACGGCTGGCGCCGGCTTCGTCGCCGGCGGCACGGCCGCCGCCGGCCTCATCGGCACGCTGAAGCTGATGCTCCGCCGGCGCGCGCGGGCCTGAAGGCCCCCTGCTGGTCCCGCCCGGCGCCGGACAGGGCTCCCCCTCTCCGGCCCCCGGCAGCGGGGCCAGGGCGGGGACGCCTCAGCCTTCGTGGGCCCCGGGCAGGATCCCGCCGGCGACATCGGTGATGAGCTGGCGATGGGCCGGCACCAGATTGCGCGCCGCATAGCGCTCCAGCGTCGTCTGGCGGGCCTTCTCGCGCAGCGCGCGATAGGCGACGCGCTTTTCCACCGCCTCGTCGATCCGGGCGGCGATCTGCGCCACGTCGAAGAAATCGACCAGCAGGCCGTTGTCGCCGTCGCGGATGACCTCGCGCACCGGCTCGGTGTCGGAACCGAGCACCAGGCAGCCGGCCGCCATCGCCTCGATCATCGACCAGGACAGCACGAAGGGCACGGTCAGATAGACGTGCACCGTGGAGACGTGGAAAGCCGTCCGGAGGGTCTCGAACGGCACGAGGCCGGTGAAATGGACCCGGGAGAGGTCGAGGTCGTGTTCGTCGAGGGCGGCATCCTTGAAGCTCTTGCCATCGGCGCGCTTGCGGCCATAGGCGACCCGGTCCTGACCGATGACCAGGGCCTGAAGGTTCGGACGCACCTTCTGCACCCGGGCCAGCGCCTCCATGAAGGCCGGGAAGCCGCGATAGGGCTCCATGCCGCGGGCCACATAGGTGACCACCTCGTCTTCCGGCGTCAGCACCCGTCCATCGGACAGCGTGAAGCGGGCGGCCGGGTCGGGCGTCAGATAATCGGTGTCGACGCCGTCATGGAGCACGGAGATGCGGCGCCGGAACAGGCTCGGAAACTGGCTCTGCTGCCAGCGCGTCGGCGAAACGCCCCAGTCCATCGACGCCAGATCCATGAGGATCGGCGCATTCTTCAGATGGGTGCGCACCGCGTCGTCATCGGTGATCGGGGTATCAGGCAGGAAGTCCGCGTCGGTGCCGCGGGCGTGATAATACCACTCATAGTAGGACAGCAGCTTCGTGTCGGGCCACAGATGCTTGACCAGCAGCGACGGCCCCCAGCCCGAATGGGCGCACACCACATCCGGCGTCCAGCCCCGGGCCTTCAGCGGCGCGAAGGCCTTGTAGACCGCCTGCCCGTTCAGCACCGCGCTCTCGAAGGCGGCGGCGGCCGGATGGATGCCCCGGGTCACCTCGCGGTGGGGGGCATAGTTCACCCGGCTGATGGGGATCGGCTGCTTGTTGGCGCCGAGGGTGCCGGCAACCATCTCGATGCCCGGCTCGCCGGAGAGGGCGAGCATGAGGCGGCGATACTGGCCGGGGAAGTTGTTGTGCAGAAACAGGATGCGCATGAAAGCTCGCGGCCGCTGGTCGTCGTTCGGGCCCGGAGGGGCGGGCGGTCATGGGAAAATGGGGGCCCGGTCATTCCCGGTTCCCCTTTATGCGCCGGCGCGCGGCCAGGTTTCAACCCGCGCTCGTCCCCGCCCCCGTTTCCGCTCTCCCGGGGTCCCGACAAAATTTCTGGACCGGAAAGGTTCCGGAATTTCGTCACGCGGACCGCGCCCCCGTAACCGATAGGACGGCAACGGGCTCTCAGCCCGCCCGCCGTTCCAGCGCCAGGCGCAGGCCGAAGCCGACGAGCACGGCCCCGGTGAGCCCGTCCATCCCGCGCCGCACCGCCGGCCGGGCGAGGAGATGCGCCAGCGGCCGCGTCGCCAGCACGAGGGCGGCGAACCAGAGAAGGCCGAGCCCGGCATGGATGCCGGCCAGAAGCACGCTGAAGGCGACGGCATTGACATCCGGCGGCAGGAACTGCGGCAGGAAGCTGACATAGAACACGCCCACCTTGGGATTGAGCAGGTTGGTGAGCAGGCCGCGCAGGAACCAGCGTCCGGGCGAGGTCGCCGGGCGGTCGCCCGCACTGGCGGCCGCCGGCAGGCCAAAGCCGCCGCGACCGGAAAAGGCGGCCTTCAGCATCCCGATGCCCAGCCACAGCAGATAGACCGCCCCGGCGATGCGCAGCAGCAGGAAGGCCATCTCGGAGACAGCCAGCAGGGCGCCGAGGCCGATTGCCGTGAGGAAGCCCCAGAGCAGCACCCCGACGGAGATACCGGCGCCTGCCAGCATCGCCCGCACGCCGCCCTCGACGGCGGCCGTGCGCAGCACCAGGGCCGTGTCGAGGCCGGGCGTCATGGTCATGAGAGCCGCCGCGACGGTGAAGGCGAGAAGGGCGGAGACGGGATCCATGGTCAGGCTCCAAGTCCGGCCCGGAAGGCCGCAAACAGCCGGATGCCCTCCACCCAGACCCCGACACCCGAGGCGCCGTTGATGTGGCCGCGGGCATCGGCCTCCACGAAGCCTGCCCCCCAGGCCTTCGCCCGGGCGCGGGCATGGAGCACGCTGCCATAAGGGTCATCGACACTGGCGACGACGAGGGCCGGAAAGGGCAGCCGCTCGTCCGGCGCGGCGGCAAAGCCCAGGGCTGCCGGCGGAAACACCTCGGCTGCCGGATCCGGCGGCGCGACCAGGAAGGCGCCGGCCACCCGGTGGGTGCGCACGCCGGCCCGCCCCGCCCAGTGGGGCACCAGCAGACAGGACAGGCTGTGCGCCACCAGCACCGCCGGCGCACGGGTCTCGGCGATGGAGCGATCCAGCGCCCGGCACCAGTCCTCGAGATCCGGCCGCTCCCAGTCGGTCGGCCGGAAGCGCCGGATGGCACGCTCGCGCCGCTCCCAATGGCTCTGCCAGTGGTCCGGCCCGGAATCGCCATATCCGGGCAGGAGGATGATCTCGCTCATGAATGCCTCGGGAGGAGGTCGGGATGGCCCGATCATAGGCGCCAGCCCGCAGCAACCGCAAGGCAGCGGACCGGACGGAGCCCCCTTGCGGCCACGAGGCGACACCCCGCTCCCCGGCGAGCGCAACTCCCCCGGCGCACGGGTTGCTCTTCTGCCACCGGCGAGGGGGGCAAAATGGCCGCGCGCATGCGCGAAATCATTGACGCGACGCCGCAACGGGGGTCTGATCTCCTCCGAAAGTCTGAAATGAGCCGCGCGGACCCGGCCCGTCCGGATCCGGCGGCGGATACGGGGATCCCTGCGGATGGGCGTGGAACAGGCAGGAACCGTGGCCGCCGTGCGGGGCGCCGTCGTGGATGTCGCCTTCGCCGGTGGCCCCCTTCCCCCGGTCAGCGACGCGCTGGTGATTGAGGAGCCCGGCCGGGCGCCCATCACCGT
>JBBSSF010000421.1:0-3816 GCA_038242345.1 Hyphomicrobiales bacterium | reverse complement strand
GTGTGAACGCAGGCCCCGGAGGCTTTCTCCTCCGGGAGCGCGGGGCGGCGGTTCGGCCCCCCAAGTCGAATGGACAAGATCTAGCGCCCCGGTCAACGGGACAGCTTGTCATTTCGTGTCAAAAAATTGATGTTGCAGCATCAGCTCCTGCCCCGTGCGGCGGCCTGCGACCTGCTCCCGGGCGCAAGGCGGCTGCGGGCCCGTCGTCCGAGAGAGCCATGTCGCGTCTGCCCAGCCCCGTGCCCGATCTTCCCGCCGGCGCCTTTTTCCGTGCGGGGCTCGGCCGGAGCCTGCCCCATGGCTACATGCGCATCGGTGCGGCGATGGCGGTGCCCGATGTGCTGCGCGGTCTGGAGGTCGATCCGGAGCCGCTGTGCCGGGAGGCAGGCGTTCCGCTGGCGCTGTTTGCCGATCCGGACAACTGCCTGCCGATGCGCCTGCTCGGCCGGCTGCTGCTGCTGGCCGTGGCCGCCACCCGGCGCACCGATCTCGGCCTCATGGCGGTGGAGAGCGTGTCGGCCTCCACCCTCGGGCTCGTCGGCTTTCTCCTGAAGCAGGCGCCGGACGTGCGCACCGCACTTCAGGATCTGGTGCACTATCTGCACTATAATGACCGCTGCGCCGTGCCGCTCCTGGAGGTGAAGGAGGGGGTGGCCACCTTCAGTTATCTCATCATCGAGCCGGACATCGAGGCGACCGACCAGATCTATGACGGGGCGCTCGGGATCCTGCGCAATCTCATGCGCGCCCTGTGCGGGCCGCGGTGGGCTCCGACCCTGGTCACCCTGTCGCGTCCGCGCCCGGCGAATCCGGGGCGCTACGAGCGCTTCTTCGGTGCCCCGGTCACCTTCGACGCCGAGGCGACAACGATGATCTTTCCCGAAAGCTGGCTGGATACGCCGCTGCCTCATGCCGATCCCGCGCTCCGGCGTCTGCTCAAGGAGCAGATCGAGCTCATGGAGGAGGAAGAGGCCGGGGATTTTCCGGAAAAGGTGCGCCGTCTGATGCGCGCCTGCCTGATTACCCGGGCCTGCACCATCGACGAGATTTCCGCCCTGCTGCAGATGAACCGGCGCACCCTCAGCCGGCGGCTGGAAGGCGCCGGCACCACCTTCCGCGCCATCTCCAGCGAGATCCAGTACGAGATTGCCCGCCAGCTCATCGAGAACACCGCGCTCTCGATGACCCAGATCGCCCTCGTGCTGCGCTTCTCCGAGGCGAGCGCCTTCACCCGGGCCTTCCGCCAGTGGTCGGGGGTCAGCCCGCGGGCCTGGCGCATCCGCCACCGGACCGGCGCGCGCACCGAGCCCGCCGCCGCGGCGGTCCTTCACGAGTGAGACCGGCCGGGCCCTGAACCGGGCACCCCGCCTGGGGGGCGGCCGCGCGCGGACGGAGGCCGGATGGCCGCCGCGTGTCCCGTCCCGTCAGCGGCCCCGGAGCTGGCCGGAGAGCTGGTTGATCCGCGGATCATCCGGCCGCAGGGCCTGGATGCGGTCCACCAGCGCGCGGCTGCCATCGAGATTGCGCGCGGCCAGCGCCCCGTTGAGGGCAAGGCTCAGCAGCTCCACATCATTGGGCGTGCGGGCCAGCGCCTCGGCCAGCACCTGATCGGCCTTTGCCGCCTGTCCGCCGGAGCGCAGGGCGATCACATAGACATAGGCCGAATGGCCATTGGCCGGATCAAGGGCGACGGCGCGGGCCAGTTCGTCGAGGGCCGGGCCGGTCTGCTTCTGGCGCACCAGCGACAGGCCGAGGGCGAAGTGCAGCGGGGCGAGATCCGGGTCCCGGGCGATGCCGGCGCGCAGCACCCGGTCCACATCCGCCTCCCGGCCGAGGCCGCGATAGAGGTCGGCCAGATTGATGCGCACCTGCACGGCATCGGGGTCCCGGTCGAGGGCGGCGCGGAACTCCGCCTCGGCGCCGGCGATGTCGCCGCGCCTGAGCCTGTAGATGCCGAGATTGCCGCGGCCCTCGGCCCGGTCGGCATCGCGCATCTGGGCAGCCTCATAGTCGGCGAAGGCGGCCAGCAGACGGTCGCGCTCGGCCGGCGGCAGGGCCTGCGGCGGCTGGTCGGCCAGAAGGCTGGCCGCCTCCAGCCGCACCAGCGGAGAAGGGTCGGCCAGGGCTGCCGCCGCCAGCCGGTAGCGCTCCGCCAGCGGACGGCCGGACAGCGCCCCGATGGCGGCGGTGCGCACCATCGGATCCGGATCCGACAGCGCCCGGCCGATGGTGGCCGCGCTGGTACTGGACGGATAGGCGGACAGCGCATCGACGGCGGTCGCCCGCACGATGCCGGGAATGGCCGGATCGGCGGCGAGCTTCTGCAGTTCGGTGCGGGCCGGGGCCGCCCCCGCCCGGGCGTCGGTGAAGGCGGCGGTCCAGGTCTGGAAGCCCTTGCGGTCGGGCCCGTGCCAGCCCGCGATCGCCTCCGCCGCCCAGGCCGCCGACTTGTCGGCATGGCAGTCGGTGCAGGTGTTCGGCGTGCCATGGCGCACCGAAAGGTCCGGCCGCGGGATGCGGAAGGAATGATCGTGGCGGGGATCCACCACCATGTAGGTGCGCGTTGCCATGTGGCAGCCGATGCAGTCCGGCGCGCCGGGGCCCGGGGTGTGGCCGGTGTGGGCGACGGTGGCGAACTTCTCCGGCAGATGGCACTGGCTGCACACCTCGGCGCCCTCTGCCCGCAGCTTGCCCGAATGGGGCTCGTGGCAGTCGATGCAGGTGACGCCCCTCGCGTGCATCAGGCTCTGTTCAAAGGAATGGAGGTTGAACACCTCGTCCTTCATCTGCCCGTCCGCCTCGAACAGGCCGGGGCTGAGCAGCACCGGCCGGTGGGTGTCGGTGAGCGGGCGGCCCGGATGCCACAGCTCGGCGATGGGGCCGCGCCGGGAATGGCACATGCCGCAGGTTTCGGTGATGTCGCCGGCCGGGCGCGGGGCGCTGACGCCGGGGCTGCCGGTTGCCGGGTCCGGCGTCCAGTCGATGGCGCCGCGCGGATTGATGGCGTGGTCGAAGCCCTTGAGGGCCTTGGCCGGATCGGCGCCCGCCCCGGCCCAGGCGACATGGGCGGCGCCGGCACCATGGCAGCTCTCGCAGCCGACGCTGATCTCGGAAAAGCGGGTGTGGAAAGTGGCGCTTGCCGCGTCGAAGCCCTTGATGACGGCGGTCGAATGGCATTCCGCGCACATGAAGTTCCAGTTCTGGAGCGCGCGCGTCCAGTGCAGCGGATCGCCGGCCACCGGCGGATGGTCGGGATAGAGATGGAACCAGCGCCCGCCGCCTTCCGATGCCGGCCGGGTATCCCAGGCATAGGGCAGCATCTGCAGGCGCCCGTCCGGGAAGGTGACGATGTACTGCTGGAGCGGATAGAGCCCGAAGGTGTGGCTGACCGGATAGGTGGTCACCTTGCCGTCGGGGCCGTCGATGTCGACGAGGAAGCGGTCGCCGTCGCGGTGGAAGCGGGCGGCGGTGGCGCCGGTGCCGGCGGTCACGTCGCCGAAGTCGCCCTTCACGGTGTCCGGCGTGGCCGCGCTCATGGCGCCGGAATGCTGGGACGCGCGCCACTCGGCGGCCTCGGGGGCATGGCAGGTGGCGCAGGTGGCCGAGCCGACGAAGCCCGCCGGCGCATCGGCGGTGAGCGCCCCGATGCCGCCGGGACCCGGGATTGCGCCGTCATCGGCCCGGGCAGCCCCGGCCACGAGCAGGAGGCCGAGGACGATGCCGAGCAGGCGGGCCGGGAGAGGGCGGATCCGGCTGCCCGTCCGGCGGTCTTGCCGCAGCATGTGAGGATCCCCCGTCTGTTCCCGTCCGGCCCCG
>JBBSSF010000420.1:0-3818 GCA_038242345.1 Hyphomicrobiales bacterium | reverse complement strand
TCCGTCCAAGGTGACGCAGATGGTGAACAATGTGGCGAAGTTCACCGACGGACTCGCCCAGATGGAAGGGCGCATCGAGATGGCCGTGGGCGACATCGGCGAGGCGACCGGCAACCTGCGCCGCTTCGCCACCGGCGTGAACGACATCCTGACCGCCATCAGCCCGAACGCCGTCGCCAACATCGTCTCCGATGTCCAGAAGGTGACCTCCAGCGTCGCCAACAAGGCCGGCGACATCGAGGCGATCGTGGCCGATGCCCGGACGGCGACCGCCAACGTCAGGACCTTCTCGGATTCGCTCGCCCGCCAGGCGCCCCAGGTGGATGTCATCGTGACCGACACCAGCAAGGCGGCCGCCAACCTGAATGCGGCCTCCGCCAAGGTGATGGGCGTCATCGACAACGCCTCGACCATGTTCAACGGCGCCGACGGGCAGGGGCTGGTGAAGGAGGCGACGGCCGCCTTCCACGAGATCCGCATCGTGGCCGCTGCCTTTGCCGGCCGGTCGGATGTCATCGCCTCGGGTCTGGCCCGCTTTGCCGGCCCCGGCGTCGCCGATTTCCGCTCGGTCATGGATCAGGCCCGGCAGACGCTGGCCGCCTTCTCGGATCTGGCCCAGACCCTGCAGGCGAGCCCGAACCGGATCATCTTCGGCGGGCCCGACGGCCCGCGCTATCAGCCCCGCCGGCAGTGACGGGCTTCGGCCCGCTCCAGCCGCGATGGGGGAGAAAGCCGCATCCGCCGGTGCGCCCGATGGGGGCCGCGCCGGCGGCGACGGCCAGAACCGCATCTCGTCCGAGGAGGATGTTCCGTGTCCCTTTCCGCTTCCGTCCTCCGCGGCCTGGCCGCGTTGTCCTGCGCCGCCCTCGTTGCCGGCTGCGCCAGCAGCAGCGTGCCCCAGGCGCTCTATGACCTGACCGCGCCCAGCAGCTTCCCCTCCGCCGGCAAGCAGGTGCGCGGGCAGGTGCTTGTGGCCGAGCCGCGGGCGCTGTCGTCCCTCAACACCAACCTGATCGCCGTCAAGCCGACGCCGACGACGCTGTCCTATTTCGACCGCGTCGCCTGGACCGACCGGCTGCCGCGCCTCCTGCAGGCGCGCATGGTGGAGGCGTTGCAGAATTCCGGCCGCTTCCGCGCCGTCGGCGTGCCCGGGGATGGCATCCTCGTCAACTATCAGGTGCAGACCGACATCCGCGACTTCGAGCTCGATACCCGCGCCGGCACGGTCTACATCGCGCTGATGGTGCGGGTGCTCGACGACACCACCGGCCGGGTCGTGGCCCAGCAGCTGTTCGAGGGCCGCGCGCCGGCAACGGCGTCCGCTCCCGGCAAGGCCATCGAGGCCTTCGATGCGGCGCTGGATCAGGTGCTGGTCGAGGTTGCGGTCTGGGTTGCCGCCCGCATGTGAGAGCGCCTAGAGCATTTTCAAGCGAAGTGGATGCCGGTTCGCGTGAAGAAAATGCGTAAAATCAAAGTACTAGAGCGTTTGCCGTGAGCCCGGGCGAACGGAAAATGCTCTAGCCCCAAGGGGACCGCGCGTCCGGACCGGGGCCTTCCGGTCCGGCGGAGGAGGATGTGTCCCGGATCCACGGGCGATGGCGCGTCAAGAGGCCCGGAACCGGGTCCCTTGCCATTCCGGGGCAGATTTCCCACGTCCCTGGTCCATATGGGGACCCTGCCGCCCGTCATGCCGGGCGCACGAAATGCTGAGCGCACCCATGCGCCTGAAGGTCGGCAGATTTTCCATATGCCCCAAGGACATGAGAAATCCGCATCGGACTGCCGAGGAGTTCTTTTCAAGCGTCTTTGGTATCAGAAGGCTTGGGTGTGGCCGGCACTTGATGTCCCCGGGATCATCCGCGGGCAGGGGCGGAGCCGACCTTGCCGCAGGGTGCGGCCGTGTCTCGACGCAAAGGCTTCCGGACGAGCGGACTTCCCGGCCGGGCGGGCGCGGCCGCAGACGGGCCGGACGCGCCGCCGCGCTGTCGCGACGGGGGTCTTTCTCTTGCCTGCCTGCTGCCCCGAGGGGCCGGCCGTTCAGCGGACGGGCCTGGACCGGTTGTCCTCGCTGGTGACGCAGGCGCTGGCTTCCTGGCCGGCCATGTCCAGCAGGTAGGCCAGGAAGCGATAGCCGGAGCGCGCCGCAAGCTCGCGCATCTGGCCGCACATCTCGTGAATATAGCCAGCGGTTTCGGCTGGCGTCGGATCGACCGGGGCGGGCATGGCTCTCGCTTTTGGTGTGTCGCGGACAGGGGTCGGATGGGAGTGCCCCCTGGGACGGGCGATCCGCGAGGCAGGCGGTCGCCGGGCCGGGGGGGATCGGTATTCAATACCACAGGATGCTGAATTGTAAATCAACACTTATTGGTTGTGATGCCGGAGCGGGGCTGCGGGCGGATCTCCGGGGGATCCGGAGGGGTCGCCCGGACGACACGACCGGGCAGGATTGAAGATGGCGGGAGTGTAACGCCATTTGACACGGTCGCCGCGATCCGTGATGGTCCGGGCCACGATCCCCGCGAGGCGGGGAGCCCGGCTCCGGGGGGATGTTCCTGCCGGTGCCGGGTCCTGCACCGCGGCCCACCGGGCCGGCCAGTGGCCGGCGGGAACGGGCGCAATGCGGAGTGTCGTCCTCTTCCGGTTGCCGGACGGGGCGGCGGTCCGGTGGCTGCCGGCGGCGGGGCGGGAAGTCGATGCGGGTGCGAAAGATCGGATGAAAGTCGTCATCGTGGAATCGCCTGCCAAGGCGAAGACGATCAACAAATATCTGGGCTCGGACTATCATGTCCTGGCCTCCTACGGGCACGTGCGCGATCTTCCCGCCAAGGACGGTTCGGTGCGTCCGGACGAGGACTTCGCCCTGACCTGGGAGGTCGATGGCAAGGCTTCGAAGCGTCTTTCGGAGATTGCCCAGGCGGTGAAGGGAGCCGACCGGCTGATCCTCGCCACCGACCCGGATCGCGAAGGCGAGGCGATCTCCTGGCATGTGCTGGAAGTGCTGCGCAACAAGCGCGCGCTGAAGGACCAGCCGGTGGAGCGGGTGGTGTTCAACGCCATCACCAAGCAGTCGATTCTGGACGCGATGAAGCATCCGCGCCTGATCGACCGGCCGCTGGTGGATGCCTATCTCGCCCGCCGGGCGCTGGATTATCTGGTGGGCTTCACGCTCTCGCCGGTGCTGTGGCGCAAGCTGCCGGGCGCGCGCTCGGCCGGCCGGGTGCAGTCGGTGGCCCTGCGCCTCGTCTGCGACCGCGAGGACGAGATCGAGCGCTTCGTCGCGAAGGAATACTGGTCGATCATCGCGACGCTCGCCACGCCGCGCAATGACGAGTTCGAGGCGCGTCTGTCCGCGGTCCGCGGCGAGAAGATGACCCGGCTTTCCGTCGGCAACGAGGCCGAGGCCCGCCGCATCGCCGCCCTTCTGGAGAAGGGCAGCTATGTCGTGAAGTCGGTGGAGGCGAAGCCGCAGAAGCGCCATCCCCAGCCGCCCTTCACCACCTCGACCCTGCAGCAGGAAGCCTCGCGCAAGCTCGGCTTCTCGTCCGCCCGCACCATGCAGATCGCCCAGAAGCTCTATGAGGGCGTCGACATCGGCGGCGAGACGGTCGGCCTCATAACCTACATGCGAACCGACGGTGTCGACATGGCGCCGGAGGCGGTGAGCGCCATCCGTCACGAGATCGGCACCCGCCACGGGCCGCGCTATCTGCCGGCCCAGCCGCGGCGCTATTCCGCCAAGGCCAAGAATGCCCAGGAGGCCCATGAGGCCATCCGGCCGACCGATCCGTCGCGGATCCCCGACCGGATGCGCCATCTCG
>JBBSSF010000419.1:0-3824 GCA_038242345.1 Hyphomicrobiales bacterium | reverse complement strand
TGCCTGCTCGAGCTTATCTCCGATCACCTCTATTCGGCGGACGCCGGGAACACCAAGGTCCTCAATATCTTGAAGGAGGCAGGCAATGCCTGAGGCGCCCTTCAACTTCGACAGGATGCTGGAAGCGGAGATCGCCGCCGGTGGAACGGTGGAAGAGATCGGCGCCCGGGTGGCGGCGGTGGCGTCCGGTGTGATGCGGGATGCCTTTGCCGCCGGAGAGGAAGAGGGAGAGCGGATCGCCGCCGGCATGGTCGCCCTGCACGGGACCCGCGGGGCCTTCAATGCCGCCGCTCTCGACCGTCTGGCCGGGGATGCCGCCCGTTACCTGCATTCCGGCAACGGTGCCCCCGAGCATCTCATGAGCGACCGCCTGTTTCTGGCCCGATGGGTCGCCATGGCCGTCTGCCTCCTGACCGCATCCGAAACCGACTTCGACGCGAACGGGGAGCGCCTGTTCCATGCGTGAGCTTTACCATTTCACGGACACCGCCCGCCTGCCCTGGATCATCCGCTCCGGAGAACTCCGGCCCGGCAGGAACAAGGCCGGCGGCTTCCCCGATCCGGATTTCCTGTGGGCATCGTCCCTTGCCATCGGGGACCGGAGCGCATCCGCCACGACCGGCGAGGCATACCGCGACGGCACCGTGTGGCACGTCCGCTTCACCCTGAGGGAGGAGGATTTCTTCCCGTGGTCGGAGGCTCCGGACCGCTTTCCCGTCTGGACGCCCGAGCATGTGACCCGGCTTGAGGTATCGGGCGGCCGGATGAAGGCGCACCCGGACACCTGGTGGTGCCGTTCTGACCCTCTCCCCCTCTCGCGGATCCTGAGCATTCATGTCCGGAGCTACCAGAACAACCGCTGGAAGCCGATCCCGCTGCCCGGGAGCTTCACTCACGCGGAATCCGCCGGGGTGGTGATCGGAGACCGGGTCTTTGCGTCCCGGGAGTTTCAGGACCCCCGTGGGGTGACGGGCTATGAGGTGGCCCGTGTGGCGCCCATGAGCGATGCGGCCTTGCGGGCGAGCATGAGCGGGGTGGCCCGCCATGCGTGACGCCCGGACCGCGGCTCACATCCTCGGGGGCGAGGCGATGGGGGACCGGGTGTTGTGCCCCGGCCCCCTGCACTCGAGGGCGGACCGTTCCCTGTCCATCCTGTTCGATCCGGCTGCCCCGGATGGCATCATCGTTCATTCGTTCGCGGGGGATGATCCTATCGCCTGCCGGGACTTCGTGAAAAGCGCCCTCGGGATCACCGGGGGCGATTATCGGCCGGATCCTGTCGAGGCTGACCGCCGCCGGCAGGAAGCCGCCGCACGGGCTACCGAGAAGGCAGAACGGGATGCCCGCCGGGCGGCCGGGATGTGGCGGGCTGCCCGGCGCCCCGAGGGAACGGCGGTGGCGCGCTATCTGGCCCGCCGCGGCCTCTCCGGCCCGATCCCCGGATGCGTCCGTTTCCTGCCGGATGCATGGCACCCGGAGGGCCAGTTCCCGGCGATGATTGTCCGGGTGGATGGCGCCACCGCTCCCTGTGTCGAACTCACCTACCTGACCGACGATGGCGCCAAGGCGGCAGTGCAGATGGTCCGGCGCTTTGTCGGCAAACCCGGCGGTGGCGGCGCCTGTCTGCACCGTGGCCCCGGCCCGCTGGTGATCGGCGAAGGGCTCGAATCTACCGCCAGCGCCCTGCGGATGCTCCCCGAACACGGGGACGCATGGGCGGCGCTGTCGGCGAGCGGGATGGCCGCGTTCATCCTGCCGCCGGCTCCCCACCGCCTGGTGATCGCAATCGACGCCGATCCCGCCGGCCGGGAAGCCGGGACTGCCCTCGGGGACCGCGCGCTTGCCGCCGGATGGGCAGTGGACTGGTTCGAGCCGCCGGACGGTCTCGACTGGAACGACGTGCTCGTGGGGGACGCTGATGACTGAGAAGAAAGTGATCCGCCCCGTGGTCTTCACCGGAACGCCCGACCCCGAGCCGCTGCCCCTGTTTCCGCCTCTGCCGGAGCCGGATCCCTTCCCCGTGGATGCGCTCGGGGAGGTGCTGGCGCCCGCGGCGCTGGCGATTGCCACCAAGGTGCAGTGTCCCGTCGAGATTGCCGCCCTGTCGGTTCTGGGGGCGGCATCGCTGGCGGTGCAGGCCCTCTTCGACGTGAAGCTGCCCTTCGGACAGACGCGACCCACCAGCCTCTTCCTCATGAGCATTGCCGGATCCGGCGACCGCAAGACCACGGCCGACACCGAGGCCGCATGGCCGATCCGGCAGCGCATGAAGCGGATGAAGGACGACTACCTGCCCGCCTATGAGGCGTGGAAAATCGCAATGGCCGCGTGGCAGGCTCAGAAGCGCAAGATCGAAGGCATCAAGGACCTGTCCTTTGACGATCGGGTGATTGAACTCGAGGCCCTCGGGCCGGAGCCGAAGGAACCCATCTGCCCGATCCTCATCACCGGCGACCTGACACCGGACGGGCTGACAAAGAACTGGGGCCGGCTGCCGCGCGCCCTCGGGGCCTTCTCTGCCGAAGGGGCAACCTTCACCGCCGGCCACGGGATGAACGCGGACAACCGGCTGCGCACGGCCGCGATGATTTCCAAGCTCTGGGATGGGCATGTGGATGACCGCATCCGGGCCGGCGACGGGATCGCCATGCTCTCGGGGCGGCGGCTGTCCGTCTGCCTCATGATCCAGCGGGACGCGGCGGCCGGCTTCCTCGGGGATGCCGACCTTCGAGACCAAGGCTTGCTGTCGCGGATGCTGGTCTCTGCCCCCGTGTCCATCGCCGGATCCCGCTTCTACCGGACGCCCGCCCCCGAGGATGAAGCGGCAATCCGCAAGTATGGCGCCCGGATCCTCGCCCTTCTGGAACGGCCCCTGCGCACGCTGCCGCCCGGGGATGACCTGGACCCGCTCCCGCTCGAGATCACCCCCGAGGCGGAAGCGATCTGGATCCGCTTCCATGACCATATCGAACGCCAGAACACCCCGGGCGGGGACATGGCTGGCATCGGCGACTTCGCCTCCAAGGCAGCCGAACACGCGGCCCGGCTGGCGGCGGTGATCGCGGTCACGATGGATCCGGACGCACGGACCATCGGCGAGGAAGCCATGCGCTGCGGCGTGGCGCTGGCGGATTATTTCGTCGGCGAGGCCCTGAGGATGGCACTGGCCCGGCGGACCGATCCCAAGCTGATCCGGGCCGAACTGATGCTCAGGTGGATGCAGGCCCGAAGCGAACCGGAGATCCTGTTCAACTTCATGCTGAAGCATGGCCCCGGCTCTCTCCGGACCAAGGCACCCGCGGATGAGGCTGTCCAGACACTCATCAATCATGGGTGGATAATCGAGACATCTCCGAGGCCGCGGAAGTTCCGGATGGCGCGTCCCGAGAAGGGAGGGAAAGCCGATGGCCTATGAGAGGTTCCGCTTCGACGATCCCAAGCGCGCACCCTGCTACACGGCTACAATTGCGACAGTTCACGATCTGAACAGCCGAATAGGTCCCGTTTGTAGCAAAAGTGGCAGTGTAGCAGCGGGCGCTTGTGAGCGCGCGGCCATCGCTGTCGAGGATGGCGGGATCCCGTTCGCCTATGCGGCGGCATGGGCGAACCTTCAGGCCGGCCCGCCCGTCGGCATGGACCACACGCGATGGATGCAGGCCCGGGACGATGCCGCGGCCTTTCTCGACAAGTGGGGCGTGGCTGCCGCCCGTCTCGGCTGGCCGGTGCAGCATCTGTTCGATCCGCCCCGCGACTGGATCGGCGGGCTGGTCTGGGAGATCGGCGGTGGCGCGGTGGTGGCCCTGACAGACCGGCAGGCCATCATT
>JBBSSF010000418.1:0-3826 GCA_038242345.1 Hyphomicrobiales bacterium | reverse complement strand
GCGATCCGGTGGCGCTCGCCATCGTGCGCGACATCCGTCTGCCCCGCACCCTGCTGGCGCTGATGATCGGCTTCACTCTCGGCCTGTCCGGGGCGGCGCTGCAGGGCCTTCTGCGCAACCCGCTCGCCTCGCCGGCGCTGTTCGGCGCGCCGGCCGCCGCCTCCTTCGGCGCAACGCTGGTGATCGGCGCCGGGCTGGCGGGGGCGCTCTCCTTTGGCGTGCCGGTGGCGGCGATCCTCGGCGCCTTCGTCTCGGTGTTCCTGCTCTTGGTGGTGGCCGGGCGCAATGCCTCGCTCACGCTGCTGATCCTCGCCGGTCTCGCGGTGTCGTCGCTGGCCGGTGCCGCCACGTCGCTTGCCCTCAATCTCGCCCCCAACCCGTTTGCCGCGCTGGAAATCGCCTTCTGGCTGCTGGGCTCCCTGGAGGACCGGTCGATGCGCCATGTGGCGCTCGCCGCCCCGTTCCTGCTGGTGAGCTGGGCCCTGCTGATTGCCGACCGGATGGCCTTCCGCGCCCTCTCGCTTGGAGAAGAGGCGGCGGAAAGCCTTGGCGTCCGGGTCTCCGCGGTGCGGCTGCGGGTGGTGGCGGCGGTTGCGGCCGGCGTGGGCGCCGGGGTCGCGGTGTCCGGCGGCATCGGCTTTGTCGGGCTGGTCGCGCCGCACATGGTGCGCCCGTTCGTGCGGCATGATCCGGCCCGGCTGATGCTGCCGGCGGGCCTTGCCGGCGCGGCGCTGCTGACGGCGGCCGACATCCTCACCCGTCTGATCCCGACCTCCGGCGAGCCGGTGAAGGTCGGCGTGGTGACGGCTCTCATCGGCGTGCCGGTGTTCCTCATGGTGCTCCTGCGCGAGCGGCGCGTGCTGGAGGCCGGCGCATGAGCCCTCCCTTTCTGGAGGTCGGCATCGCAGCCGCCCGCATCGGCCGCCGCCCGGTGCTCTCCGATGTGTCCTTCGCGCTTCCGGCGGGCTCGCTTACCGTGCTCGTCGGCCCCAACGGTGCGGGCAAGACATCGCTGGTGCGGGCGATTGCCGGCCTGATGCCCGTCGACGGGCAGGTGAGGATCGGCGGACAGGCCCTTGGCGACCTCTCCGATCGCGCCCGGGCCCGGGCCGTTGCGGTGCTGCCCCAGGGCCATCCGGTGCACTGGCCGCTGCCGGTGCGCGATGTCGTGGCCCTTGGCCGCTTTCCCCATTCCGGCGGCGGGCCGCTGACGGCTGCCGACCGGGCCGCCATCGACCGGGCGGTGACGGAGACGGACATCTCGGCCCTTCTCGACCGGCCGGCGACGGCGCTGTCCGGTGGCGAGCGGGCGCGGGTGATGCTGGCCCGGGCGATGGCCGTGGAGGCGCCGCTGCTGATTGCCGACGAGCCGGTGGCAGCCCTTGATCCGCGGCATCAGCTGGCCGTGATGGCGCTGCTCTCGGCCCGGGCCGCCGGTGGCAGCACGGTGATCGCCGTGCTGCATGATCTGGCGCTGGCCGCCCGCCATGCCGATCGCATCCTGATGGTGGCGGACGGGCGGCTGGTGGCCGATGGTCCGCCGGAGGACGTGCTGGACGATGCCCGGCTGGCCCGGGTGTTCGGCATCTCGGCGCGGCGGCTGGAGATTGGCGGCCGCATCGTGCCGGTTCCCGACAGGGCCCTGTGATCGGCGGTCGCCCGGCTGGCGCCGGCGCCGCGGAGAGGATAGGTCTCGGCCGGGACATCGGGCGAGGAGGCGAGGGAGGCCGGCGATGGAGCGCAGTCCGCACATCCTGATCGTCGATGATGATGTGGAGATCCACCGGCTGCTGAACCGGCTCCTGCAACAGTACGGGTTCCGGGTCACCGTCGCCGGCGACGGCCGGGCCATGCGCAAGGCGCTTGCCGACTGGCAGATCGATCTCGTCGTGCTGGATGTGATGCTGCCCGGCGAGGACGGCTTCGCGCTCTGCCGGCAGGTGCGCCAGACCAGCCGGCTGCCCATCATCATGCTGACGGCCGTGGCGAGCGACGCCGACCGCATCCTCGGCCTCGAACTCGGCGCCGACGACTATCTGGTGAAGCCGTTCAATCCGCGCGAGCTGGTGGCCCGCATCCGCGCGGTGCTGCGCCGGGCGGACGCCCCCGCCGAGGCCCCCGTGGCCAGCGAGCCGCGCACCCGGATGCGCTTTGCCGGCTGGGAGCTGTCGGTCGGCGCGCGGGAACTCCGGGCGCCCGATGGCACGGTGGTGCATCTTTCCAGCGGCGAGTTCCAGCTGCTGACCATCTTCCTGAGCTTTCCCCAGCGCACCCTGTCGCGCGACCAGCTGGTCGACCGCATGCGCGGCCAGTCCTCGCTGCCCTTCGACCGCTCCATCGACATCCAGGTGAGCCGGCTGCGGCGCAAGATCGAGGGCGACCCGCGCGAGCCCGATCTCATCAAGACCGTGCGCGGGCAGGGCTACCAGTTCTGCGCCGAAGTGGAGACGCTGGCGTGAGCGGCCCCGCGGCGCTGGCCGGCCGGCTGCTGCCGGCAACGCTCGCCGGCCGCATTCTCCTGATCCTGGCCGCCGGCGCCCTGGCGCTGGGGGGGCTGTCCGGCGCCGGTTTCCTCTATCTGAACAGCCGCACGGTGCTGCTGTCGGACGCCTATGCCCTCGGCATCGACATTGCCGCCGCCGTCCGGCTTGCCGGGCGGGCGGGGGCCGGGGATCCGGGGACGCCGCGGCCCGGGCTGGAAATCCGGCGCGCAAGCGCGGCCGGCGACGGCTTCCTGTTCGGCCGCCCGGCCCAGAACCTGCCGGTGCCGGCGGCGATTGCCGATCTCGCCCGGCCGGATGCGGTGCGGGTGCATCTGGCGGCCGGCAGCCTGGCGTCGGCTGCCCGGGGCGAGCTGATGTCGGCCGAGACGGCCGCGCGCTATTTCGCGGTGCTGTCGCGGGAAATCGCCCGGCTCGGAGTGCCGGCGGTGCTGGAGATCAGCCTGCCGGAGGGGGAGCGGCTGCGGATTTCGGCGCCGGAGCTGTGGGCGGCGCGCTGGCGTCCGTCGGCGGTGGTGCTGGCCGGTCTGGTGGCGGGCGGGCTGCTGGTCGCGGTGTTTGCGGCGGCGGCCCGCGGGCTGGCGCGGCCCTTTGCCGATCTCGCCGCCGCCATCGGCCGGGAGGACGAGCGGCGCGGCGAGGCGCCGGTGCCGGTGGCCGGCCCCGTGGAGGCGCGGGCGCTGGCCACGGCCTATCTGGCGCTGCGCGAGCGGATTGCGGCGGTGCTGGCCGAGCGCACGCGCATGCTGGCGGCGATCTCCCATGATCTGCGCACGCCCTCCACCCGGCTGCGGCTGCGGGCGGAGTTCGTGGAGGAGGAGGAGCTGCGCACCGCCATGCTCGCCGATCTCGACGAGATGGACCTGCTGCTTGCCGAAAGTCTGGCGCTGCTCGGCGACACCGTGCAGAGCGAGCCGGAAAAGGTGGTGGACTTCGAGAGCCTGATCCAGTCGATCGCCGATGATTATGCCGATCTCGGCCGGCCGGTGATGTTCTGCGCGCCGCCGCCGCTCACCTTCCGTCCGGTGCAGACGGTGTTCGGCACGCCCTCGGATCAGGACGAGGTGTTCTTCGATCGCCGTCGCATTCTTGTCCGCTGCCGGGCCCATGGCCTGCGCCGGGCGATCACCAACCTGATCGAGAATGCGCTGACCTATGGCCGCCGCGCCCGCATCCATCTGGATGCGACCGCCGAGACCGTGGAAATCCGGGTCGAGGACGAGGGGCCGGGCATTCCCGAGGCCGAATGGGACAATGTCCTTCTGCCCTTCTACCGGCTGGAGGCGTCGCGGGCGCGCTCCACCGGCGGCTCCGGCCTCGGGCTT
>JBBSSF010000417.1:0-3831 GCA_038242345.1 Hyphomicrobiales bacterium | reverse complement strand
GGCCGTCGTCCACCTGGACGATGAAGTCCGGCAGATAGGTGCGCGCCACGCCGCCCATGAGATAGGGCACCTCGAAGCCGAGCCCCTGGTTCTTCACATAGGCCAGAACCCGCGGATGGGCCTCCGCCACCCGGCAGAATTCGGCCTCCCAGTCGCTGTCGCATACCGCCCAGTTCACCGGGCACTTGCGCGGGTCCGTCTGCCAGCGCGTCGCCCTGGAGGTGGTGAAATTCACATAGTGGGTGGAGCCGGCGGGGTTGTAGGCGTCGAGAACGGCCTTCACCGGGCTGGTGCCGGACAGCGTCTCGGTGATGGCGGCCTTGATGCGCTCGGCTGCCATGTCGGCCAGTTCCGGGTAGAGAAGCTGGGCCGGATAGGTGCCGCCGACGCAGCGGAGCCCGCCGCTCTCCATCCACTCGCGCGCAATGCGCTTCATCTGTCCGAACAGGTGCAGCTTCGGTGCGGCGCCGGGGTCGCGATATTTGGTGTCGAGCAGATGGTGCGCCAGATGGAACAGCACCGTCGCCGTGCGGGTCTCCTGCAGATGCGCAACGGTCAGGTCCACGCCTTCGCCGATGATGCCCTGATTGCGCGTGACGGAGGGGCCGACCAGATCCGGCGTCAGCGTCAGCACATGGTCCGGTCCGAAGCGGGCCTCCAGCCGCGCGTCCGGCAGATCCACCCGGTAGCCCTCCACCCGGGGAAAGCGGATCTCCAGGGCATCCCGGTCCGGCCGGACGGCATGGACACGCACCGTCTCGCGCGGCTTCGCCGGCGGGGCGATCACGGGCTTGGCGGCAAAATCGAACGGAATGCCCAGCACGTCGGCATATTCGACGCTGAACAGCCCGTCCGCGTTCAGCTCGTAGGACTGGCGGCGCAGGGCGCGCCCCACCACCTGCTCGCACAGAAGCTGGGTGCCGAAGGCCCGCACGCCCAGAATGTGGGTGACGGTGCTGGCGTCCCAGCCCTCCGTCAGCATGGACACCGAGACCACGCAGCGGATCTGCTCGCCCAGCCGGCCCTTCTTGCCGACGGTGTTCATCACCTCGCGCAGCAGCGTGGCATCGTCGATCTGGTCGCCCGCGGTCTGGTCGCCCGTGCGCTCGATCAGTTCGGTGCGGAACCGCTCGATCTCGTCGCCGGCCAGCGCGCGGAAATCCTTGTCCAGCACATCGCCGGATTCCAGCTGGGCGGAATCGATCAGGATGGTGTTCGGCCGCGCCAGACGCTGGCCATCCCGGTCATAGTTGCGGAACAGCGCCAGCCGGCCATTCACCAGCGTGCCGCTCCCGGCCTCGGCATCGCGCACGAAGCCGGAAATCTCATTGTAGATCAGCTCGGACGTGGAGGTGTGGTTGCACACCACTATGAACACCGGCGGCACTCCGATGCCGCTTTCCTGCCAGAGGGCAAATGTCCTGGCATAGTGGCCGTAGAGAGCTTCCAGCGCCGTCGTCAGGTCCAGCGGGAGATCCAGCGGATCCAGTGCCTTCGCGCCGCGGCCCTTCTTCGGCATTTTCTTGCCGATATGCTCCCAGAGATTGCGGAATTTCGGCATGTCGGCGCCGGATACATTGTCGGCGACCGGCACCCGCGGCAGCTTGACGATGCCGCACTCGATGGCGTCCATCAGCGAGAAATCGCACATCGTCCACGGAAACAGCGTGCCCTCGGCATAGCCGGAGCCGCGCAGGAAGAAGGGCGTCGCCGAGAGATCGTAGACCATCGACAGGCCGAGGGTGCGCTTCACCGCCTCGAGGCCGGAGATCCACATCCGCGCGGCCTCGTTGTTGGCCTTCGCCTCGTCCTTCTCCTCGCTGGTCAGATCCGCCTCGGCCTCGGCCTCGCCGGTCTTCACCCGCTCGCGATAGCAGTGATGGGCCTCGTCGTTGAGGACGACGATCGACTTCAGCCCCATGAGATCCGGCATGACCCGCTGGATCATCTGCCCTTCGGTCTCCAGGGTCTCGATGGTGTCGCCGCGCCAGCCCTCGATGGCCGTGCGGGTGCCCTTGGAGAGCGGGATGCGCTCGCGCAGGCGGAAGGCGTGATAGTTGGTGATGACGATGCGGGCGCGGTCGATGTCGGCCAGCATGTCCGGCGGCACGATCTCCCGGGTGCGATAATAGCTGTCGGGATCGTTGGGCATGAGCACGCGCAGCCGGTCCTTGATGGTGATGCCCGGCGCCACGATCAGGAAGCCGCGGGAGAAGGTTTTGCTGTTGGGGTGGCGCACGGCATTCACCGTCTGCCAGGCGATCAGCATGGCCATGACGGTGGTCTTGCCGGCGCCCGTCGCCAGCTTCAGCGCGATGCGGAGGAGTTCCGGATTGGCCGCCGCATTGCCGCCCTCGATATGGCTCCAGAACCGGCGCCCGCGCGCGCCAAGCCGCGGGGCGACCTCGGTCAGCCAGATCACCGTCTCGACTGCTTCCACCTGACAGAAGAAGGGCCGGATGCCCTGGAAGTCATGGTGGCGCCAGTGCTGGAGCAGGCGCGCCGTTTCCGGCGAGACGAGCCACTGCTCCGGGTTCGGCAGCTGGCGCCAGGTGTCGACGTGGGTGCGGATCTCGTTGATGATCGGGGTGGGATTGTATTCCTGCTCCGCGGTGGAGAGATCGTCGGTGCCGCCGAGCACCATCTCGCCCTGCTTGGGCGCGCGCTTGCGCTTCTTCGGCTTCGGCACGGGGGTGACGAGATCCGAGCGCCGGCGCGTTTCGAGGATGCGGTTGGTCGGCTGCCGCTCGGCATCCAGTTCCCAGTGCCGGGCGGGCCGGGCATAGGGAGAGTTCAGGATGGGGCGCTCGAAGAAAGTCTCGCTCATGCCTGTGGCTCCCTGACTGCCCCGCACTGGTCCGCGCATTCTTCCACCGGTGCGTGAACCGGTCTCGGGATGCGGAATCATGCTCTACCACAGGTGTGCGAGTCGATCGCGTCTGGTGATCGGGTGTCGCTGCAAGAGGAACCGCGCCGGGCTCGTCGGAGGTTGGCGCCTTGGTTCAGGCGACGATGGCCGCCTGCTCCTGTTCGTCCCGCCAGCGTTGTTCGGCCTCGGCCGGCGGGATGTTGCCGATCGGCTCGAGGAGCCGGCGGTTGTTGAACTGCCGATTGACGAGGTCGCTCGGACACGGCGTCGCCTGTCCGGGATCGTCGTCCGGATCGGCCAGCCGCACACAACACCTTGAAGTCACGTCTGTTTCATCAGCCGGGCCACCGATCATCCCCGGCCCGTTCGCGACCATCATCAATGTGGGCATCAAGGACGTTGGACACTTCGACTATTCGGCCTTGATCGCGCAAGGCGTCTTGCCGATCCTGACGCCGCAAGCCGTGTCGGTCGCCGTTGATCTGACGCCGCCGCAAATGAAATTTAAGGCTGCAGAACGCGCCTATCATATCCTTTGGAAGATCGAACAGGGGCATATCCCCAAGGTTGCCGTCGTAGGATTGCTGACGACGGGCACAAGCATTCAGTCGGCGTTGAACGCTGCCGGGCTTGGAAGCCTGGACGTGACCGCGCGCGGCGTGCTGGCCTTGCCGCTGTACGCATTTTCCGACGTGCAGATTGAACGGGTTTGGGACAAGCTTCCGTTGGTTTGAAATCGGCCGGGGCGGGTACTGGTACTACCCCTGTCTTGGCCGTGGCGGTGGATCGTATGCGCTCCGGTTCACCGCTTTAGCTCGCCAGTCGCCACGCTGGCGGGCCTTTTCATATCCATTGGTTTTCATAGATGGTCCGGCGCAAAGTACGTTGCGCCAGTTTAGCCCATTCTTCTAGCTGTTCTTCATATGCTTCGGGGTTTTGAAGAGTGGCTTCGTCGTCTTCCG
>JBBSSF010000416.1:0-3838 GCA_038242345.1 Hyphomicrobiales bacterium | reverse complement strand
CGTGGTCCAGTCATCGTTCAGGATGCCGCCGGTGTCGCCGGAATTGGGGTTCCACGACCAGTAGGTCCAGGACGGGCCGGTGTCGCCGGGGGCGAGATCGCTCGTGCCGTCATTGTCGAAGTCGCCGCCCAGATAGGAGGTGATCGCCTCCAGCCACGGCGCATCCTTGGGGTCGACGAGCTTGGTGCCGAACTCGCCGATATAGACCGGGGCAATGCCCTCCTGGTAGATATAGCCCCACATCTGGTCAAACTTCGCCGGAAGATCCGCCGCAAAGTCTGAATCCTGGAACCAGGACTGCGGATAGACGGAATTCGGATAGTCGTGGGCGGAATAGACCAGCTTGTTGTCGACATCGAGGGTGATCGGATGGTCGCGCACCCCCATGAGGTTGCCGCCCCACCAGTAGCTGTTGCCCTCATAGGTGCCGATGCCTTCGACGAAGACCAGCCAGTTCTGGTTGACGGCGCCGATGGCGTTGCCGGCTTCGGTGGCGGCGCGCGCCCAGTCGGTCACGCCGCCGTCGCCCCAGGTGCCGTTATAGGGCTCGTTGTGCAGGTCGGCACCGATGACGGCGGTGTTGTCGGCATAGCGTTCGGCCAGCATCTGCCAGTCGGAAATCCACTGGTCCTCGCTGTGGCTGGCATCATACCAGAGGCCGTTGCCCGAGGTGCCGGCGCCGGAATCGCTGCGGTGATGATCGAGGATGATCTTGAGGCCGATATCTTCGGCATAGGCGACGATCTTGTCCATGATCTCGAGGGGCGTGAGGCCGGCGAGATCCGGATTCTTGGAATAGTCGATGCCCGAGGCGGTGCCGGTGGCGTGCAGCATGTCGGAGGAGAAGGGCAGGCGGATCGTGTTGAAGCCGAGATCGGCCATCTGATCCATCATGTCCTTGTAGCCGCGGGTCCACAGGCCGTGCGGGGCCATGTTGGAGGACTCGAAGCCGAACCAGTTGACGCCGGCGATCTGCACCGAGTTGCCGTCGGCATCGACGATCTGGTTGCCCGAGGTGGAGAGCCAGCCCCCGGCCGCAGATCCGCCGCCGCTGCTGCCGCCGCCCGTGGCCGGGGTGCCCTCGGTCACCGTCACGTCGGTGATGGAGAGCGACGGGGTCGCCGGCGTCGGGCTGTCGGTGTCGTCATTGCGGATGACGCCGGTCGCCTGGTCGGTGGGGATCGTCGCCCCGCTGGCCCCCGACAGGCGCACCGAGAAGGCCTCGTTGGCCTCCACCACATCATCGCCGACGGCCTCGACCGTGATGGTCTTGCTGGTCTCGCCGGGCGCGAAGGTGAGGGTGCCCGAGGCGGCGACGAAATCCGATCCGGATTCGGCCGTGCCGCCGGCGGTGGTCCAGTTGACGGTGACGGGGCTGTCGGACGCCTCCGACAGGGTCACCGTGAAGGTGCCGTGGCCGGGACTGGCGGCCGAGCCCTCGTCGAAGGCCATGCCGTCGATGGCGAGTTCGGGCAGCACCGGCTCGGCGGGGGGCTCGCCGATGGGGCCGCCATTCAGCACGAAGCTGTCGGGGATGGCGGAGCCGGTGCCGGCGCTCGCCTGGAAGCCGAAGCCGACGGAGCTGCCGGCCGCGACCGTGCCGTTCCAGCTGGCGTTGCCGATCACATAATGGGTGCCGACATGGCTGAGGATCACCCCGTTCCAGAGATTGGTGATCTCGAAGCCGGCGTCGAACTCCAGCGTCCAGCCGGTCAGCGACACGTCACCGGCGGTGACGGTCAGGTCGGCGACGAAGCCCGCGCCCCAGTTGTCGCGGACATTGTAGAGGAGGCTGGTGTCGTCCTCGGTCGCGCCCGAGACGGAGGAAAGTGTTCCGGTCATGTCCTGTCTCCCGTGCTGCATCCGGTTGCCCGGGTACAGTGTGCCAATGGAGGCTCGCCGCGGCCATGCGGGAAAGCCCGTTCATTTCTCTCCAAGTGTCATCAAAGCCTCGCGATTTCAGCCCTGGCCAGAGGGTCGCTCGACGAAAGCGGGGAAAAAGCCGGTGAACGGGACCCTGCGGCCGGACGCGCACTCGCGTCCGGCCGGGCGGCATCCCACAATGTTCCGGCTCCGGGGGCGTTCCGGACAATGGCCGCGGGGCAGAGGGGCGATGACCGAGGATGCCGTGCAGGACCCGCCATCTCCGCCCGCCCGGGCGCCCGGCCGGCTGTCGCCCTTCTGGCAGGCCCAGCTCGTCATCTGGCCGGTGGTCGGGCTTGCCGATCTCGCCACCCGGATCACGGTGTTCCACAGCCTCTCGGTGGCGCTGTCGACCTCGGTGCTGGTCACGCCGCTGATGATGCTGGTGGCCGGCGTGCTCGCGCTCGCCTATCGCCGGGCGGGGCTGGCCGGCAGCGGGCCGGTGCGCATCGCCGCCATTCTGGTGCCGGCGAGCCTGGCCGGGGCGCTGGCGGTGGGCGGGGCCTCGGCCCTGCTGCGCCGGGGCGTCGGCTGGCGCATTCCGGATTTCGATCTCGCCGAGGCCCTCGTCGCCCCCACGACCTTTACCTTCGCCATCCTGCTCGGCTGGAGCCTCGGCTATGTCTGGCTGGTCGCCGAGCGCGCCCGGCAGGCGAGCCTGGAACGGGCGGCCCGGGCCGAGGCCGAGGCGCTGGCGGCCGAACTCGGCCGGCTGCGGCTCCAGCTCGATCCGCACTTCCTGTTCAACGCCCTGAACGGCATCGCCACCGAGATCGCCGACCGTCCGCCGGCAGCGCTCGCCATGGTGCGCGAGCTGTCGGCCTATCTGCGCACCTCCCTGGAGACCGTCGACCGGGCGGTGGTGCCGGTGGCCGAGGAGGTGGCCGGGGTGGAGGCCTATCTGAACATCCAGCGTGCCCGCTTCGAGGATGGTCTGGCCGCGGTGCTGCGGATGGATCCGGCGGTGGCGGGCTGGCCGGTGGCGTGCTTCCTGCTCCAGCCGCTGGTGGAGAATGCCTTCAAGCATGGCCTGCGGCGGCCGCGGCTGGAGCTCGACATCGCCCTCGTGGCGATTGGCCCGGACCTTTCGATCCGGGTGCGCAATTCCGGTACGCTGGCCGGGCGACCGGGCCGGCGGGCCGATTCGACCGGCGGTCTCGGGCTGTCCAACCTGCGCCGCCGTCTCGCCCTGCATTATCCGGACCGGCACCGCTTCACCCTGACCGAGGACGGGGGGCAGGTGACGGCCGAACTCGTGCTCACCGGTCCGCCATGCTCCGCGTCCTGATCGTCGATGACGAACCGCCCGCCCGCCGTGGCCTCCGGCAGGCGCTCGCCGCCCATCCCGATGTCTCGGTGGTGGGCGAGGCGGGGGATGTCGCCGCCGCTCTCGACCTCATCCTGCGGGAACGGCCGGATCTGGTCTTTCTCGACATCGAACTCGGTGGCGACAGCGGGTTCGATCTCCTCGCCCGTCTCGACACCCCGCCCGAGATCGTCTGCGTCACCGCCCATGCCCGCCATGCGGTGGAGGCCTTCGCGGTGGAGGCGACGGATTTCCTGCTGAAGCCGGTGGCCCCGGACCGGCTGGCCGAAACCCTCGCCCGGGTTTCCCGCCGGGTGACGACGGAGGGCGCCGCTCCGCTCACCCTGCGCACGCCCGGGCGCACCGTGGTGGTGGCGCCGGCCCGGATCGCGGCGCTCCGGGCCGATGGCGATTTCACCCATGTGCTGATCGCCGGCCAGCCGCCGGTGATGATCCTGCGCACGCTCGGATCCTTCGAGACCGTGCTGCCAATGCCCCCCTTCCTGCGTCTCGGCCGCTCGCTTATCCTGAACACCGCCCGGGTCGAGGCGCTGGAGGCGCCGGCATCGGGGCCGGCCCGGGTGCGGCTCGCCGGGCTGGAGGAGCCGG
>JBBSSF010000415.1:0-3854 GCA_038242345.1 Hyphomicrobiales bacterium | reverse complement strand
GCCGGCGATCAGCCCGCCGATCATCACCCGGGAAATGGCATTGGCCCGCAGCGCCGGCGGCGCGGCATCGGCGGCGGCAAAGCGGTAGCTCTGCACGAAGGCGCCGGAAATGCCGGCGGCGAAGGTGCCGATGCAGAAGATCGTGAACAGCATCCCGGCGACACCGCCGGCCGAGATGATGCCGGAGGCCGTGGCGATCAGCGCGCCCAGCATGTAGGCCGCCCGCCGCCCCACCCGGCGCATCAGCCAGGCCGCCGGCAGCGTGCCGACCGCGACGCCCAGATTGAACAGGCTGACGGGAACGGTGGCGAACATCGCCGACGGCGCCAGCATCTGCCCGACGATGCCACCGAGCGAGATGATGATGGACGGCCCCGCCCCGGACAGGGCCTGGGCGGCCATGAGCAGCGACACATTGCGCCGCGCCAGGCTCTCTTCATCATGAACGGCAGGAGAAAGGGCTTCGGTCATGCTCTCTTCGGATCGCTCATGCGGGCGCCTGTCCCCTGGATCCCTCGCGGGATGGCCGAGGCCGACGGATCATGATGGGGGACCCCGGAAGACCGGCTTCCGGAACGGGGGGGATTTTGGATGTCTCCGTATCTTCAGAAGGAAGTAGCTGCCTTCGCCCCGGCCCGTCAATCCGGACCTCCGCCCGTGCGGTGTGCAGAATTCCCCGCCTTCGCGCCACGGACAAGCGTTGCGGCCGGCAGACCGGACATCGGCCCCTCAAGAGAGGGCTTTCCATTCCGGCCACGCTGTGACTTGGCTCCCGAGATCATACCAAAGATCCTTGAAAAGGACTCTTGGTATTCCGATGCGGATTTCTCATGCCATTGGATAATATGAGAAATTCTCTGTCCTTCAGGCGCTAAGGTGCGGTCAGTACTTCGTGCGCCTGGTATCAGTCGGCCGGCTCCATCTCCTGGGGCGCCGGCTCCAGGGCGTCGCGGGCAAGGCGCTCCTCCACCGCCTGGATGGTCTCCGAGAGGGCGGGCAGATAGCGCTCGGCCGCCACTTCCGGCGTGAGCGCCGAGCGGAAGAACACGACGTTGATCGCCCCCACCACGCCGCGCGGCCCCTGCACCGGCAGGGCGATGGCGCTGATGTGATCCTCCGAGCCGCCGACGGACGCCGCATAGCCCCGCTGCTTCACCTCGCCCACCAGCGCCTCGATGGCCTGGGGGCTCGCCTCGTTCGGCGCCACGGCGTGGACCTTGCGGGCGATCTCCACCATGGCCGACCGTTCCACCGGATCGGCCGCCGCCAGCACCGCCCGCCCGACCGCCGAGCGCAGGAAGGGCCGCAGCCGCCCGACCATCGCCCGGTGGACCGAGAACGGGCTGTAGCGGTGAGTCGTCTCGCGGATCACCATCCAGCCACGGTCGAAGGTGGCGAAATCCGACGGCCACCGCACCCGCGGCAGCAGCCGTCCAAGCTCCGGGGCGACCAGGCGCGCCGTCGCGTCGGCGGCGGTGAAGCCTTCGGAAAGCTGGCGCACCCCCGAGCGCAGGGTGTAGCAGTCATCGGACAGGCTCTTTTCCACGAGCCCGCGGGCGATCAGCGTTTCCAGCAGCCGATAGACCGTGGTGCGGTCGATTCCCGTCTCCCGCGCCAGTTCGGCCGGACGGGCCCGCCCCCGTCGGTTCAGCTCAACGAGAAGGTCCAAGCCCTTCTCCAGCGCCCGCACCGGTTTGTATCCCATCGCCCCGCCCTCCCCTCCGGATCGGTGGGGACCAGCTATTGTGCACCAAGCGCACAGTTTCAAGTGCCGTGTTGTCCGTCCGCCATCACCCGTGGATATGTGACGCCCAAGGGACGCAGGTCCGTAGAAACAACAAGGGATCCGGACACATCGGATTGTCCGGAGGGACCAGGGAGGACCCGCGGGGAGGGCTTTGTCGGCCCGTCCTGCGGCAGGTGGGCGACGCCCGTCTTCCTCCCCGGACCGAAGGAGCCGATCCACGGGAGGTGCGTTGCATGATCGCCGGAGCCGTCAGGTCCTGTCGTTGGCCGGAACCCGGTCCTGCGTGCACCCCGCCGATCGCGCGACACTCCCGGCCTCTCCATCCGCCCCGCCCTGGCACCCTGTCGCCCGGCCCCGGAATGATCGCGCCCCGCGCCTGGCGATCGTGAGCAGGGCGGCGGGAACGCTGGACCAGCCGAAGAGACGCACACGACGGGATGCCCGGCCGGGCTTCCCGCAGTCCGGAGGGGCCGCCGCATCGGTCTATCCGGTGATCGGGCGCGCGCGTTCGCACGCCGCCTCATTCGCCATGGGACGACCGGGAGGGACCAGCAGCGTGCGGACGGACGGACACAGGATCACCCGCGCGGCCGGCCATGCGCCCGGCCCCGGCGCGCCGTCCGGACGGAACTGCCAGCTGGCGCCCGCGGCCCGCAGCCTTTCTCTCCGCCCCGACCGGTCCCCGTCCTCCGCCAGCCGCTGGCTGCGGGGGATGTGCCGTGTCGATGTCCGCGCCCAGGCGATGGCCCACCGGCCGGCCGCCTGAGCCTCACCCCGAGGACCGGGCGGCGGTTTTGCCCGGTCTTCCCGACCAGAAATGACAAGCCCGCACACTCCCCGATTTCAAAGCGGGCGCTCCCGGGAGGAAAGACGATGATCCACCGCAGGACCTTCACCGCGCTGCTCGCCGGCACCGTGATGCTGGCCGGCGCCGGCCTTGCGCGCGCGGCCGACGACATCAACATCGGCGTGTTCGCCTCCCTCACCGGCCCGGCCGCCGCCCTCGGCACCGAGGTGAAGCGGGCGGTGGCCCTGATGCCCACCGAGATCGACGGGCACAAGATCAATTATGTGCTGCTCGACGACGCCACCGACCCGACGGTCGCGGTGAAGACCGCCCAGCGCTTCGTCAGCGAATACAAGGTCGATGCGGCCATGGGGCCGGAGGTGAACGCGCTTGCCGCCGCCGTCGTGCCGGTGATGCAGGATGCCGGCACGCCGCTGATCGTGCTCGCCCCCTATCTGCCGCCGGCGGATCGCGCCAAGTGGGTGTTCCGCTCGGTGCAGAATGCCGGCACCATGGTGTCGCGCATCGTCGCCGACATGAAGGAGCGCGGCGTCAAGACCGCCGCCTATATCGGCTTTGCCGATGCCTGGGGTGACCTGCTCTGGAAGGAATTCGAGGCGGACGCCAAGGAGGCCGGCATCCAGGTGGTCGCCGAGGAGCGCTATGCCCGTCTCGACACCTCTGTGACCGCCCAGATCCTGAAGATCCAGGCCAAGCGTCCCGATGCCATCTTCATCGGCGCCTCGGGCACCCCGGCCACCCTGCCGCAGATCGAGCTGTCCAAGCGCGGCTTCAAGGGCCCGATCTACCAGTCCCATGGCGCCTCCACCCGCGACTTCCTGCGCGTCGGCGGCAAGGCCGTGGAAGGCACCCTCATCCCGACCGGCCCGGTGCTCGTCGCCGAGCAGCTGCCCGACGACCATCCGAGCAAGGCCGCCGGCGTCGCCTTCAACACCGCCTATGAGGCGGCCTATGGACCGAAGAGCCGCTCCACGCTCGCCGGTACCGCCTGGGATGCGTGGGTGCTGCTGAAGGCCGCGATCCCGGTGGCGCTGAAGACCGCCCAGCCCGGCACGCCGGAATTCCGCACCGCCCTGCGCGATGCGCTGGAGAACACCAGGGATCTGGTCGGCGTCCATGGCGTCTACACCATGACCGCCGACGACCACACCGGTCTCGATGACCGCGCCCGCGTGCTCATCACCGTCAAGGACGGCGACTGGGTTCTCGTGAAGTGATCCGGCCGGACGGGCGGCCCGGCATCTGTAGGGGGGCCGGCCCGCCCGGCCGGGGTGGCCTGCGCGGGACTTTGTTGGGCGG
>JBBSSF010000414.1:0-3854 GCA_038242345.1 Hyphomicrobiales bacterium | reverse complement strand
GTGCAGATGGTCGGCCTGCCGCTGGTGGTGGCGCTGGCCCTCGTCGCGCCCTTCCTCGTCTACCCCGTCTTCCTGATGAAGGCGCTGTGCTTCGCGCTGTTTGCCTGCGCCTTCAATCTGATGCTGGGCTTCGGCGGGCTTCTCTCCTTCGGCCATGCCGCCTTCTTCGGCGGCGCGGCCTATGTCACCGCCCATGCGGCCAAGGTGTGGGGCATGGATCCGCTGCTGGCGATCCTGCTCGGCGGCTTCGCCTCGGCAGTGCTCGGCGGCATCTTCGGTGCCATCGCCATCCGCCGGCAGGGCATCTACTTCGCCATGATCACCCTGGCGCTGTCGCAGGTGGTCTATTTCGGCGCCCTTCAGGCCCCCTTCACCGGCGGTGAGGACGGCATCCAGGGTGTGCCGCGCGGGTCGCTGTTCGGCCTGGTCGATCTCTCCAACTCGATGACGATGTACTATTTCGTGCTCGCCATCGTGGTGGCCGGCTTCCTCGCCATCCAGCGCATCGTGCACTCGCCCTTCGGCCAGACCCTGAAGGCGATCCGCGACAACGAGCCCCGGGCGATCTCGCTGGGCTACAAGGCCGAGCAGTTCAAGCTCATCGCCTTCGTGCTCTCGGCCGGCCTCGCCGGTGTCGCCGGCAGCACCAAGGCCCTGGTGTTCCAGCTCGCCTCCCTCACCGACGTGAACTGGCACATGTCGGGCGAAGTGGTGCTGATGACCCTCATCGGCGGCGTGGGCACGCTGTTCGGTCCGGTGGTCGGCGCGTTCATCGTGGTCGGCATCCAGACCTTCTTCGCCGAGATGGGCTCCTGGGTCACCATCATCCAGGGCTTCATCTTCGTCGCCTGCGTGCTCCTGTTCCGGCGCGGCGTGGTCGGCGTGTTCAACGACCTGATCCGCCGCAAGGGCTGAGCCCTTTCGACGGATGGCGCCCTTCCGGCCACGGTGTCCCTCCCGGCACCGTGGCCGTTCCTCTTTTGCCCTTGGGGCCATGATCGGGTCCGGACAAGACGCGGGAATCATGCGAGACTGAACGGGTTAGCGGCCTTGCGCGGGCAAGCGCCGCCTGCCGCCCCCGCCGGTTGCGAGACCGGCCCGTTCCGTCCTGCACCTGGTCCTGCTGCCCCATGGCCGAACTCTCCGGCTCTCCTGCCCCGGCACTGCCCCGGACCGTGCTCCTGTTCCGCACCGGGCCCCTTGATGCGGCCCTGCCGCTCGATGAGGTGCGCGAGCTGCTCGCCTGTCCGCAGCTCCAGCACAGCCCCGGCCAGCCGCCCTTCGTCGCCGGCATATTCTCTCTCGATGGCAGCCCGGCCCTGGTGCTGCGCCTCGACCGGCTGCTCGGCCTGCCCGACAGCCCGGAGGATCTCTATGCGCCGCTGATCCGGCTGGCCGGCCCCGGCCCCGTCCGGCTGCTGCTGGTGGACCGGGCCGAGGCGATGGTCCCGGTGACGGATGCGGTGCCGGCCTTTCCCGAGGAGAGCTTCAACGGCTGCGTCAGCGCCCGGTTCGACCATGCGGGCCGGCTGATCCACATCCTCGACCGCGAGCGGCTGCTGCTGGCCGCCGAAGAGGCCGCGGCCGAAGCCTATGCCGAACGGGTCGCCACCCGGCTGGCGGCGCTCGCCCGGGCGCGGGATCCGGAGGCCACCGCGCCGTGACCCTGCGCTCCCCGCCCCCGGTCCTCGGCGACCCCGATTATGCCCGCCTGAAGGCGCGCATCATCACGCTGACCGGGCTCAGCTACTTTCTCGACAAGGACGAGGCCCTCGCCGAGCGGCTGGAACGCCGGCTGACGGCGCGCGGCCTCGGCTGCGGCGGCTATCTCGCCCTTTTGGAGGCCGAACACTTCCAGGGCGGCGAGACCGACGCCCTCGTCGAGCAGCTGACCATTGGCGAGACCTTCTTCTTCCGCTTCAAGGAGCAGTTCACCGCCCTCATCGAGACCGTGCTGCCGGAACGCATCGCCCGCAATGCCGCCACGCGCCGCCTGCGCATCTGGTCCGCGGCCTGCTCCAACGGGGCCGAGACCTATTCCCTGGCGGCCATCGTGCGCGACGTGCTGGGGCCGGCACGGGCCGACTGGCAGGTGACCATCGTCGGCACCGACATCAACCGCGCCTTCCTCTCCCAGGCCCGGCGCGGCCATTTCACCGACTGGGCGCTGCGCGATCTCTCGGCCTCCGAGCGCGCCACGGTGGTGACGCCGGGGGAGCGCGGCTGGCGCATCCGCGAGGACCTCGCCGCCATGGTCGAGTTCCGGCACAACAACCTGATGACCCTGGAGCCGCACCCGGAACCGGGCGCCTTCCTCTCCGGCTTCGACATCATCCTGTGCCGCAATGTCATGATCTATTTCGACATGCGGACGCTGACGGTGCTGCTGCCACGCCTTTCCGAGCGCCTCGCCGATGGCGGCTGGCTCCTCGTCGGCCACGCCGAGAGCGGCGAGCTGTTCGACCGGGTGTTCGATGCCGTGCCGGTGCCCGGCGCCACCCTCTACCGCAAGCGCGATCCGGCGGGTGCCCGCGAGCCCGTCCGCTGTTTCGACGCGCCTCCCCTCATCCAGCCCCGGCCGCGGCCGGCGGCCATCGCCCCCGCCTTCCGGCCGGCCACGCCGCGGCCGCGCCCGCCCCATGCCGCCACCGCCCCCCGGCCGGCGCCGCCGCCTGCCCGGGTGGTGGCCGATGGCGCCGGCGACGACGACCTGCGCCGTCTGGTCGACCGGGGGGACTGGACCGGGGCCGAACAGGCCGCCCGCACCCGCATCGGCACCGCCCCGACGGCCCCCGACGGCTATTATTTCCTCGCCCTCGTCCACGATCATCGCGGCGAGAGCGACGAGGCGGACCGCTGCCTGCGCCGGGCCCTCTATCTCGACCGGAGCTTTGCCATGGCCCATGTGCAGCTCGGCGCGCTGATGCGCCGGCGCGGCGACCTCGCGGGCGCCCGCCGGGCCTTCCTCAACGGGCTGAAGGTCGTGGCAGGGCTGGCCGACGACTGCCCGGTGCCGGCCTCCGGCCTTGATGCGGCCGGCCTGCGCACCCTCATTGCCCGCAGTCTCGGAGGCAGCCGATGAGCCCGCCCGACGCCCTGCCCCGCACGGACGACGCCCGCCGCCAGCGCATCCTGGCCGAGCGCACCCGGCGGCTGGCCGAACGGCGCGACACCCCGGACAGCGAACGGCCGGTACCGGTGATGGTGCTGGTGGCCGGCTCCGAACGCTTCGCCCTGAAGCTGGCGGATGCCGCGGAAGTCGCGGTCGCCCGGGCGGCGGCGGTGCTGCCGCGCTCGGATCCGGCCCTTCTCGGGCTGATGGACATCCGCGGCACCCTCTGCCGGGTCTATGACCTGGCGCTCCTGTGCGGCCTGCCGGCGCCGGCCCAGCGCGGCGGCGGCCATGTGGTGCGCATCCGCGCCGGCAACGCCGTCGGGCTGCGCGTGGACCGGGCCGATGCCATGCTGGACCTTTCCCCTGCCGAAATGACGGCGGATCCGGAATCCCCGCCCGGACGCCTTGGCCGGCGGATCCTCGCCGGCTACACCCTGATCGACCCGACCGCCCTTTTTTCCCACCCGGCTCTCGTCGAGGACGTTTGACCCAAGATGCGGCTCACCATTGGACGACGGATCCTTGTCGGCTTCGGACTGCTGACGCTGTTCACCGCGGCGTTCGGCATCTACCAGTTTCTGCTTCTGGTCGACATCCGCGACATCAACAACCGCATCGTCACCCATGACGTGACCCTGCTGGAGCAGATTGAGGATCTGGTCATCGCCAACAATGCCACCCGGGCGGCGGGCGAACAGGTGCGCTCCGCACACCTGCTGGCAAAATTCGGCGCCGGCGG
>JBBSSF010000413.1:0-3855 GCA_038242345.1 Hyphomicrobiales bacterium | reverse complement strand
TGGCCTCTTCCATGGCCGACAGATAGTTGACCTCGTTGGTCACCTGTCCGTCGACCACCCGGCGATAGGGGGCCTCGATGAAGCCGTACTTGTTCACGCGGGCAAAGGTCGCCAGCGAGTTGATGAGGCCGATGTTCGGGCCTTCCGGCGTCTCGATCGGGCAGATGCGGCCATAGTGCGTCGGATGCACGTCGCGCACCTCGAAGCCGGCGCGCTCGCGGGTCAGACCACCGGGGCCAAGGGCCGAGAGACGGCGCTTGTGGGTGACTTCCGACAGCGGGTTGTTCTGGTCCATGAACTGGGAGAGCTGCGACGACCCGAAGAACTCGCGCACGGCGGCAGCCGCCGGCTTGGCGTTAATCAGGTCCTGCGGCATCACCGTGTCGATCTCGACCGAGGACATGCGTTCCTTGATCGCGCGCTCCATGCGCAGCAGGCCGACGCGGTACTGGTTCTCCATCAGCTCGCCGACCGAGCGCACGCGCCGGTTGCCGAGATTGTCGATGTCGTCGATCTCGCCCTTGCCGTCGCGCAGGTCGAGCAGCAGGCGGATGACGGCAAGGATGTCCTCCTTGCGCAGCACCCGGTGGGTGTCCGGGCACTGGACGTCGAGGCGCATGTTCATCTTCACCCGGCCGACGGCCGAGAGATCATAGCGCTCCGCGTCGAAGAACAGCGACTGGAACATCGCTTCCGCCGAATCCATGGTCGGCGGCTCGCCCGGGCGCATCACCCGGTAGATGTCGAAGAGGGCGTCCTCGCGGGTCTCGTTCTTGTCGACGGCCAGCGTGTTGCGGATGTAGGCACCCGTGTTCACGTGGTCGATGTCGAGCACCGCGATCTCGTCAAAGCCGAAGTCGATCAGCTGACGCAGCATCTTCTCGGTGATCTCGTCGCCAGCCTCGGCGTAGATCTCGCCGGTCTGGAAGTTGACGACGTCCTCGGCGAGATACTGGGTGTAGAGATCCTCGTCGTTCACCTTCAGGGCCTTGAGGCCCTTCTCGGCGAGCTGGCGGGCAGCGCGGACGGTCAGCTTGCGGCCGGCCTCGATCACCACCTCGCCGGTGTCGGCGTCGATGAGGTCGACGGTCGCCTTGAAGCCGCGCATGCGCTGGGCGTCATAGGGCAGGCGCCAGCCGTCCTTGTCGCGGGTGTAGAGGATGCGGTTGTAGAAGGTGTTCAGGATCTCCTCGCCGTCGAGACCGAGGGCGAAGAGCAGGGAGGACACCGGGATCTTGCGGCGGCGGTCGATGCGCGCATAGACGATGTCCTTGGCGTCGAACTCGATGTCGAGCCAGGAACCGCGATAGGGGATGATGCGCGCCGCGAACAGGAGCTTGCCCGAGGAGTGGGTCTTGCCCTTGTCATGGTCGAAGAACACGCCCGGCGAGCGGTGCATCTGGGAGACGATGACGCGCTCGGTGCCGTTGACGATGAAGGTGCCGTTGTCCGTCATGAGCGGCATGTCGCCCATGTAGACATCCTGCTCCTTGATGTCCTTGACGGACTTGGTGCCGGAATCCTCGTCCACGTCGAACACGATCAGACGCAGGGTCACCTTCAGCGGCGCGGCATAGGTCATGCCCCGCTGCCGGCATTCATCGACGTCGAACTTCGGCGCCTCGAACTCGTAGCGCACGAATTCAAGGAGCGCGTTGCCCGAGAAATCCGAGATCGGGAACACGGACTTGAAGACGGACTGCAGCCCCTCGTCGGGACGTCCGCCCTTCGGTTCGTCGATCAGCAGGAACTGGTCGTAGGACGCCTTCTGAACCTCGATGAGGTTCGGCATCTCCGCCACTTCGCGGATCGTGCCGAAAACCTTCCGCACCCGCTTGCGACCGTTGAATGCCTGCGCCATCCTCGCTCCTCGCATCGCTTCGGCGTCCCGGCTCAGCAGAAGCGACCTGACCGCTTCTCCCCGCCGCATCGCCCGCATCCGGCTTTCCATCGACGGGCGGGGGCCCGTCGCGGACATCTCATCCGATGGATCGTCCGACGGGCTCTTCCTGACCGCGCGCCCCGTGAGGGCGACAGTGGCTCAAGAGCCCGCGGGACGGTCCGTCCCGTCGTCCGGCGGCCGGTTCGCGCGTCCCGGTGTCGCCCGCGAGCGGGATCCACCAGGATGACACTGATCCGACGCCTTTAGCCCACGGCGGTCCAGAGCTTTCTGGGACCACAGCGGGTCTTTTTCGTGGCAGATCTGTCCGTTCGGTCAGAACGGGGTCCTCTTGTGGCTCGCGGACCGGGCGGCAATCCGCCCGGTCCGCGCAACCGTCGTCGCTGTCAGCCGCAGAGTGCGGCAGCCAGTCGGGATCTCACTTGATCTCGACCTTGGCGCCAGCCTCTTCCAGCTTCTTCTTGATCTCTTCCGCTTCCTGCTTGGAAACGGCTTCCTTGATCGCCTTCGGAGCGCTCTCGACGAGGTCCTTGGCTTCCTTCAGGCCGAGAGCCGTGATCGCGCGAACTTCCTTGATCACGTTGATCTTCTTGTCGCCGGCATCCTTCAGGATGACGTCGAACTCGGTCTGCTCCTCGACCGGGGCGGCCGGCTCGCCGGCGCCGGCAACGGCGGCAACCGCCACCGGAGCGGCGGCGGAAACGCCCCACTTCTCCTCAAGGAGCTTCGACAGCTCGGCGGCCTCGATGACGGTGAGGGCCGAGAGTTCCTCGACGAGCTTAGCCAGATCAGCCATGGTAATAACCTTTCGGTTCGGATCGTTGAATTCGGGAGGTCGGGGCGAACGGCCTTATGCCGCTTCGTCCTTCTTGGCGTAGGCGCTGAGCACGCGGGCGACAGACGCGCCCGGCTGCTGCAGGATGCCCGCGATACGGGTGGCCGGCGTGTTGATCATGCCGATCAGGCGAGCACGCAGCTCGTCCAGCGACGGCATGGTCGCAAGCGCCTTCACTCCGTTCGCATCGAGCTTGGTCTTGCCGAGGGCGCCGCCAAGAATGACCAGCTTGTCGTTGGTCTTGGCGAAATCCACGGCGACCTTGGTCGCAGCCGTCACATCAGCCGAATAGGCGATGAGAGTCGGACCCTTGAACAGGTCGTCGGCGTGCTCCAGCTCGGTGCCCTGAAGGGCAATCTTGGCAAGGCGGTTCTTCGCCACCTTCAGGGACGCACCCGCCGCCTTCATCTTCACCCGAAGGGCGGAGATCTGGGCGACGGTGAGGCCCTGATAGTGGGCCACGACCAGCACGCCGGTGTCCTCGAACACCCCGTGAAGAGTCGAGACGAGCTCTCGCTTTTCCGCTCTGTCCACTTGCCTCACTCCATGCGCCGGAACGGGAACTCCGTCCCGCCGCGATCATGGTGGCCACCTTCCTGCCGCCCGTCCGTCCGGGATCGCTCCCTTTCCGGTCCGGTCCGCAGTCCGGCTGCCACCGGCTGCCTTTGCCGCGCGCCTCGGATCACCCGGCGCGGCGGGAACGGTTTGCCGTCCGCGCCAGTCCGGGCACCCGTCTGACAGGTGCGCGACGCTTCGGGACACTGCCCCCTTGGGGCGCGCCTTCCGGAAGACCGGCAGCGCGGCAAGGATTCAACGGTCGCGAACCGAACCGACGCGCCCCTCGCGGGGATCGACAGATCCGGCCTGGTCTCGTCTGTGCGGGCCCTCTCGGCTTAAACCGGCCCGTGGCCGGCACCCGCAGTCTTGGACAGGTCCGGGGCCTCTCGGGTACCTGGGCAGCGCGGCCGCCCGGATCCCTCGAAAACCCGTCATCACCGCGTCGCCACCCGGAGGCAGTCCCGCGGAAATCTCGTCATCGGCCGGAGAGGGGAGGGAACCTCCCCGCCGGCCGGCCGGGGGGCCCGGGGCGCCCCGGGCCATGTCATCAGGGCCACAGGCG
>JBBSSF010000412.1:0-3867 GCA_038242345.1 Hyphomicrobiales bacterium | reverse complement strand
CTTGACAACAAGGCCAATGTCAATCTCGCCATCCAGTACACCGGAGAACAGAAGGACTGGGCCTATGATGCCAACTGGGCAAAGAGTGTGGTGACACTCGACGCCTACACGCTGGTCAACGTCGCGGCATCCTACCAGGTGACCGAACAGGCGCAGATCTATGGTCGCGTCGATAACCTGTTAAATCAGGACTATGAGCAGGTCTATACTTATGGATCGCCGGGGATTGCGGCTTATGGTGGTGTGAAGGTCACCTTCTGAAGGACAGGGGGCCGGCCTGCCCGATCGGGTGGCCGGACCCCGGACCGGCAGCTGTCCGTGACCAATCCCGCCATTCCTTCCTGGTCCATCGAGATCCGTCCGTCCGCAGACGGGCGGACCGGACTTCTTGTCGTGATCCCGCTCGATCTCTCCCTTGGCTCGCGCCTCAGGGCGGGCGAATTGCGGAACCGGTTGATGCGGCTCGTGAAACGGCAGGGCGCCGGGGAGGCCCGCCTGGAGATCGTCCCCTCCGCCACCCGGATCGAGGTGGAGCTTGCCGGAGACGGGGGCGACCTGTCCGCCCGCCTGGGTGCGCTGCTGACGGCCTTCCAGACCGAGCCGCTCTATCCCCGCGTGGTCGAGGAGGTGCTCGGCATTTCCGCCCGGGAGCGGCTGCGCTGGACCAAGGACCGGCGCCTTGCCGCCACCGAGGGCAGCGAGTTCCGTCGGGGACGGCGGGTGTTCCGGGTGCCCCGCTATCCGGTCGCGGAGATTGCGGCGCTGGCCGCCAATCCGGCCCTTCTTGCCGGCTGGCGGGCCGAGGATCAGGGCGACAGCTGATACCAGCCGCACGAAGTGCTGACCGCACCCACGCGCCTGAAGAACAGCGAATTTCTCATATGCTCCAATGACATGAGAAATCCGTATTTGAATACCAAAGAGTCCTCTTCGAGGATCTTTGGTATTATCCCCCGCACTCTCCGTGGCCGGGCAGGCGGGAGGTGCCGCTTTCGCCAAGTGCCGCGCGCACGGCCTCCAGCCCCGGGGCGTCCGGATGGGTGACGGCCACCTGTTCCAGCGCCGTGCGGGCGGCAATGCGGGCAAAGCGCGCGGTGATGCTGTCCGGTGCGATCGTGCCGTGGCCGAGGGCGGCGGCCGTCACCGCCTCTTTCACCGCCAGCAGAGCCGGATCGCCGAAGCGGGCGAGAAGCGCCTGAAAGGCCGCGTGCGCCGCCGGGGCAAAGGCATGGGGCCGGCCCTCGGCATCCTTCAGCGGATGGGGCGGAAACAGGGTGAGGCACGGCACGAGGCCCGCGGGGATCGGCGTCGTCGCGGCATGGGTGCGGCCGGAGGCGATCAGCTTCGGCAGCACATGGGTGTGGGGTCCCTCCGGGCTGACGCCGTCGGGCGGCGGGATCGGCGCGAACACCTCCATCCGGCCAAGCCCGGTCAGGAAGATCCGCGGCGGCTGCAGCGCCAGAAACTCCGCCATCACCGGATTGCCCGGTGCAAAGGACTCCGTGCCGAGGAAGGGCCGCAGCCGGTCCGCCTCATCCGGTCGCACGCGGATGAGCACGTCGACCTGGAGGGTGCCGAGCCCGAGATCGAACAGGACGCCGTCGCGGTCCTCGGGCCTGAGCGCTTCGGTGTCCGGCCCCAGTTCGGTGAAGCGGGTGCGGCCGGTCATGGCGGCGCGGTCGGCCGGCAGGCAGAGGGCGACGCCATGGTTCCAGCGCCCGCTGCTGGAGGTCTCATAGGCAACCGGCCGCAGATCCGGCCGCGGCGTCAGCCTCAGGCCGGCCCGCGGGGTGAGCACGGTGAAGACCTCCGGCCGGAACTCCAGCACGGCCGGCTCGTCGGCGGCGCGCACGAACTCGCCGATGGCGCCGAAGGTGCCCATGGCCCAGCCGGTGGCCGGATCGGCAAGGTGGTCCCGGAGAAAATCGACAGTCGGATCGGTCATGGCCGGGTCTCCATCGGCATCGGGTCGGGGGCGGCAAGGCGCTGCCAGGGGAGCAGGAAGGGCGTGCCGTGATGGGCGCCGCGCAGCACCGCCACGCGGTAGGCCTCCGCCAGCAGCGGATCGGTCAGCACCTCGGCGGGCGGCCCCTCGGCCAGCACCGCGCCATGGGCCAGAAGCACCAGCCGGTCGCAAGAGCGCGCGGCCAGCGCCAGATCATGCAGCACCACGGCAACGCCGGTGCCGGCGCGGGCCGTTGCCGCCAGAAGCTCCATGATCTGGAGCTGGTGGAACGGGTCGAGGGCCGCCACCGGCTCGTCGGCCAGAAGCAGCGGCGCCTCCACGGCCAGCGCCCGGGCGAGAAGCGCCCGCATGCGCTCGCCGCCGGAGAGCGTGTCGGCCCGGCGCCCGGCAAAGGCGGTGACATCGGCCGCCGCCATCGCCCGGGCGATCGCCTCCGCATCCCGGGCCGAGGGGCCGGCAAAGGGGGCCCGCCAGGGCAGCCGGCCGAGCGCCACCATCTCGGCCACCGGCAGGCCCCAGTGCACCGGGGCGGACTGGGCGAGGAAGGCGATGCGCCGTGCCCGCACGCCGGCGGGGATCCCGGCAAGGGGCGTGTCGTCCAGGAGGACGTCGCCGCGGTCGGGCGTCAGCAGGCCGGCGAGTGCCCGCAGCAGCGTCGTCTTGCCGGCGCCATTGGGGCCAATGAGACCGACGAGCTCGCCGCTGCCGAGCGCCAGCGAGACGCCGGAGAGCACGGCCCGCCGGCCAAGGGCGACATGAAGATCCTCTGCGCTGAGCTGCATCCTCAATCCCTCCGGAAGCGCCAGATGAGGGCGAACAGGAACGGCGCCCCCAGAAGTGCGGTGACGACGCCGAGCTTCAGCTCCGGCTGGACGTGGATGACGCGCACGGCAATATCGGCGAGCAACGTCAGGATCGCGCCGCCGAAGCCGCTCGCCAGCATCAGCCGGCCCGGACGATGGCCGACAAGGGGCCGGATCAGATGCGGCACCACCAGCCCGACAAAGCCGATGGCGCCGGCCACCGCCACGGAGCTGCCGACGGCGAGCGCGGCTCCGGCAATCAGCTTCAGCCGGATGCGGGCGAGCGGAAAGCCGAGGCTTTCGGCCGTGTCCTCGCCCAGCGTCAGGGCATCGAGGGCGGGAGCGGCCGACAGCATCAGCCCCCAGCCGATCGCCATCAGCGGCAGCGCCAGCAGCACATGATCGAGACTGCGGTCGGCCAGCGACCCCATCAGCCAGGTGACGATTTCCATGGCGGCATAAGGGTTGGGCGAGAGATTGAGGACGAGGGCCGTCAGCGCGCCGCACAGGCTGGAAAGAGCGACGCCGGCCAGCACCAGCCCCATGGTGCCGGTGCCGCGGCCGGCAAGGCCATGGACGAGAACCGTCGCCCCCAGTGCCCCGGCGATGCCGCCGAGCGGCAGGGCCAGCGGCATCAGGCCGGCAAGCCCGGTGTAAAACACGGTCACGGCGCCGAAGGCGGCGGCGGCCGACACGCCGATGACGCCGGGATCGGCCAGCGGATTGCGCAGCAGCCCCTGCAGCGCCGCGCCCGACACGCCCAGCGTGAAGCCGATGCCAAGGGCCAGAAGCGTGCGCGGCAGACGAATTTCCAGCAGGATCGTCGCCACGACGGGATCGCCGCGCCCGACAAGCGCCGGCACGATCTCCGCCGGCCCGAGCGGCACCGCACCGATGGCCAGCGAGATCAGGGCAAACAGCCCGGCAAGCACGGCCGGGATCAGCAGGGCCACCGGGACGGCTCCTTGAAGACGGGGAAATGGCAGCGGCACGGGCCCGGACGGCCGGAGGTCCGGCCGTCCGGATGCGATCAGGGCTCCGGCGACACCCCGGCAACCGCCGGCCGGGGCGGCGCGGCCGCCGCCTTTTCGGCCTTCT
>JBBSSF010000411.1:0-3870 GCA_038242345.1 Hyphomicrobiales bacterium | reverse complement strand
GCGCCCCGGGGTGTCGCCATCCGGCGCTGCCCCTCCTTCCCCGAGATGACCGGTGGAGCCTTCATGACCAGCCGCCCAACCTCCTATATCCGTCTCGACGACGAGGACGAGGAGGAGAAGACCAAGACGCCGCAGTCCGTTCCCGTCGACAAGGCGCTGTTCGAATCCCGCACCGTGATGATAACCGGCGGCATCACCCAGGAGCTGGCGCGCGACGTCTGCACCCGGCTGCTGGCGCTGGCCCATGTGTCCAATGATCCGATCACGGTGATCGTGTCGTCTCCCGGCGGCCACGTCGAATCGGGCGACATGATCCACGACACCATCCGCTTCATCGCTCCGCAGGTGAAGATCGTCGGCATGGGCTGGGTGGCGAGCGCCGGCGCGCTCATCTACATCTCGGTGCCCAAGGAAGACCGGCTGTGCACGCCGAACACCCGCTTCCTGCTGCATCAGCCGTCCGGCGGCACCGGTGGCCCGGCCACCGACATCGAGATCCAGGCCCGCGAGATCATCAAGATGCGCGAGCGCCTGAACAAGCTGTTCGCGGCGGCCACCGGCCAGCCCTTCGAGCGCATCGAGAAGGACACCGACCGCGACTACTGGATGGGGCCGGACGAGGCGATCGCCTATGGTCTCGTCGGCCGCGTCGTGAACTCCATCACCGAGGTGAAGTGAGACCTGCGATGGCTGTGCGTTTCCGCTTTCCCGGAGCGACTTCCGCCGACCGGAGGGGCCGTCTGGCCCCTCTTTTCGCCGGCGCCGGCCTCTCTCTCCTCGCAGCCCTGCCCGCCTTCGCGCAGGCCATGGGCCCCTATGACATGCGCTATCATGTGCGCGGGGAAACCCAGCTGCGGGCGGCCATCGAGCCGGGCGCCAAGGTGATCGCCACCATTCCGGCCGGCACCAAGGGGCTGACCCTGCGCTGGTGCCGGTCCGAGATCCCGTTCGCCAGCTGGGAGCTCGGCAGCGCCACGACCTGGCGCCGCATCCTCGACCAGCGCGCCTGCGAGATCGGCTGGGGCAAGACCATCGGCTTCGTCGACGGCAAGTCCCTCGAACCCGACCAGTGATAGCAGGCGCACGAAGTGCTGACCGCACCGCGCGCCTGAAGAACATCAGATTTCTCATATGCCTCAATGGCATGAGAAATCTGAACCGGACTACCAAAGAGTCCTTTTCAAGGATCTTTGGTATACTCGCAGGACCGCGGCCGGGCCTCCGGCCCGATCCCGCGATCGACAGGATCCCCTGCGCAGCCGTCGCTCACCCGGGCGACGGCTGCGTGCGGTGCGCCTCCTCTTTTTCTGACAGCCGACGCTTGCAGATCCGGTCCGCCATCTTGCGGCCGGTTGCACCTTTGCTATCCTCCAGGTTGCCGGAACGACATCCCGCACGTTCCGCCGCATGCGGCACGGGGAGGATGGCACGATGGCGGAAGGTCCCGCTCCACAACCGGCTCCGGACACGGGCTCCGCCCGGGGAAACTCGGCCACCGTCACCTTCGACGAGATCCGCCGCCACGAACTCGCGCGCGAAAGGCTCTGGCAGGCGAATGATCCCGCCGACGGCAAGCACGACCGGGTCGGGCTGTGCCTTTCCGGCGGCGGCATCCGCGCGGCGTCCTTCTCCCTCGGCGTGCTCCAGCTCCTCAACAACCGCGGCATCCTCGGGCGGGTGGACTATCTCTCGACGGTCTCCGGCGGCGGCTATATCGCCACCAGCCTGATGGCCGCCCGGCTCAGGGCCGAGATGAAACCCGCAGGCGCGCCGGCGCTGGAGGCCGACGGGAAGACGCCGGTCGACTCCACCTTCCCCTTCGACGTCCAGGGCGATACCCCCGAAACCGGGCAGGCCTCCGATGCGGTCGGCATCCGGCCACAGGACATTGCCGACACCGCAGCGGTCCGGGCGCTGCGCGATCACTCGCGTTTCCTGATGCCCCATGGCGCCTGGGATGTCTTCCTGTCGGCCGGGCAGCTGATCCGCGGCATTGTGGTCAACCTGCTCCTGCTGGCCCCCTATCTGCTCGCCCTTGCCGCCTTCCTGCTCGCCAGTCTCGGCCCGGCCCAAATCGGCGGACAGGCCGCGCCCGGTCTGCCCCGTCCGTGGACTTTCATTCCGGCCGCGGCCTATGCCGCGGTCTTCGGCGTGTTCTGGGCGATCGCGGTGTCGCAAAGCCGCTCCGAAAAGCCCCGCTGGGAGAACCGCAGCTGGTGGGCGCGGGCAGCCGCTATCTGCCTCATTCCGCTTCTCGCCGTCGCCGGGCTGGAATCCCTGATCGGTCTCGCCGGCAGCATCCTGTCGGCGGAGAAGGTCGACGGTGGGGGCAGCATCAGCCTCACCCTCTCTCTCTGTGGCTCTCCGGTGCAGACCTGCGATCCGTGTGCCGCCCTCCTCGGATGTGACAAGTCGTCGGCTGCCGAAGGCGCTTCGGCAACCGGCGGAGGCTCGGCCACGCTTGGCTGGCTCACCGCCCTTCTCGGCACGGCGATCGCCAGCCTCGGCGTCCTGTGGAAGCGGCTCGGTGGCCTGATCCAGGGCGCCAGCACGGACCCGGCGGTTTCGGCAACCGTGAAGGCGATCATCGCCCGCCTCGTCGGCTTGCTGCTGGCGCTCGCCCTGCCGGCGCTTCTGTGCGTCCTCGTGCTGCTGCTGGTGGAACTTGGCCGCTCGGGCGCGCCCGATTTCCTCAGCTCCGACCGCACCCGGCAGCTCCTGTTCTGGGGCGGCGCACTGCTCGGCGTCAGCTGGATCGGCTATCGCCTTTTCGGGACCGGCTTCCGGCCGTCGGCCAGCGAACTCATCTCTCTCCTGCCCTCCGTTCTGGGGCTGGCGGCTCTGGCGTGGGCCTTCCACACGGCACCGGCCATCGGAGAAATTCCCGTCGTCCTGTCGCTCTATGTGATCCTGACGGCAGGCCTGCACTTTCTGGCCGAACTCCTGCTGGTCAACGCCACCTCCCTACACCGGCTCTATCGCGACCGGCTGGAGGAGGGCTTTGCGCTCGGCTGGGCACAGCCGGGAACAACGAACGGCCCGACACCCGCCATCAAGCCGATCACGCTCACCGATCTCGCCAGCTTCTATGATCTGACGGACAGCGCCGGAAACAGCCTGCGCAAGCGCCCCTATCTGATCGCGAACATGACACTCAACCTGTCAGGCTCGAAACAGAAGAACATGCGCAACCGGAATGCGGACTTCTTTACCGTAACAGCGGATTATGTCGGGAGCGATGCGACGGGCTACAGGAAAAGCGTGGACTATACTGTCGGGGCGGCTTCCAAAGCCCTCGACAGCCCGGCCGAGCGGCTGGATCTGGGGACCGTGGCGGCGGCGTCCGGTGCGGCGGTCGCCTCCCGCATGGGGCGCACAGGGTTCGGCCTGTTCGCCCCCACCCTCGCCCTTCTGAACATCCGGCTGGGTCTCTGGCTGCGCAATCCGAAGATGGCGCCGGATGCCGGGCGGAAAGCCGGCAGCAAGGCGGGTCTGACCCTTCTCGACGAGATCACCGGCGCCCTCGACGAGAACAAGCCCCTCCTCTACCTGACCGACGGCGGCCACATCGACAATCTCGGTCTCTACCAGCTCCTGAAGCGGCGCTGCGACCTCATCATTTCCGTCGATGCCGAAGCGGATCCGGCCATGACCTGCGGCGCGCTGGTCGATGTCGAGCGCCTCGCCCGCATCGACCTCGGCGTGCTTCTCGACATCAGGATCGACCCGCTGCGCGACGCCGCCCTTTCCCGCCGGGCCGGACTGCTTGCCCGCGCCCCGGGCGCGCCGGCCCCGGTATCCGATCCGTCCTGTCACGCCATCATCGGCCGCATCCACTATCCCGAACAGGAGCCGACGACCGCACCGCCG
>JBBSSF010000410.1:0-3878 GCA_038242345.1 Hyphomicrobiales bacterium | reverse complement strand
GGGTGCGGCGCGCCCCGCCGAGCCGCAGCGCCGACGGATCCTCGGCCAGCCGCTCCACCAGCGCCGGCGAGAGATAGTGCGCGAACGCCCGGGAGACGAAGCGGCGCAGCCGCCGCTCCTCGGCAAAGTCGCGGGCGCCGTTGAGGCCGGCGGCAAACAGGATGGCGATCACCGGCGAGAGCGGCGAGACGAACACGCGGCCATAGCGCAGGGTCGCCCATGCCGCGACGACCGCCGCCAGCGCCAGCCCGAGGGCCACAGCCCCGCGCAGGAAGCCGGCGGGCTTCAGGGTGGCGAAGGTGGCAAGCGTTGCCGCCGCCAGCAGCACCCAGAAGCCCGGCAGCGGACCGGCCGGGCGCACCAGCAGGCCATGCAGCAGGTTGTCGACGATGGTCGCCTGGATCTCGACGCCGGCCACCAGCTCGCCGGTGTCGACCGTCGACGGGGTGGCGAAGCTGTCGGCCGCCCCGGCGCCCGGAGTGAGGGCATTCTGGAGCGACACCCCGACCAGCACGATGCGGTCGCGGAAATAGCCGGGCGGCAGATATTTTCCCGGATCGAGGGCCTGATAGTAGGAGACCGTCGGATAGGTGCGCGGACCGCCAAAGCTCTGGATCAGGGCCGGCGTGTCACCCTCGGGCATCGGCGGGGCGGTGCGCCCGGCGCGCTCGATCAGCTGGCGCGAGAAGCTGTCGGGCCCCGGCCGCACATGACGGAACACGGCATCGGGATCGATCGTCACCTGGGCAAAGCCCGGCACCGCACCGGTCGCCGTCAGCCCGGCGAAGGGCAGCACCTCCTTGGTCTCGATGCCCTGGGGCATCTCGATCACGCTGCGCTCGGCCGCCAGCACCACATCGGGCCCGAGCGCCCCGGCAAGGGCGGCATCCGCCTGCGGGTCCCCGGGCTCGGCGAAGATGATGTCGAGGCCGATGGCCGCCGCCCCGGCATCGCGCAGGCTCTCCACCAGCGCGCCATGGAGGGAGCGCGGCCATGGCCAGGGCAGGCCGATCTCGGAGAGCGCCGGCTCGTCGATGGCGACGATCACCACCGCCGGCCGGTCCGGCCGCTTCGGCGCGACCAGGGACAGGAGATCGAACAGCTTGCCCTTGATGAGGGCATGTCCGGGGATCTGCGCCAGCAGCATCGGCAGGGCGACGGCGGCCGCAATCACCGCCGGGATCGCCCGGCGCCGGCGCCACCACGGCCGCGCCGCCGGACTGCCGGACGGGGCCGCCTCAGAAGCGGACACGGAAGGAGCCGTAGAACGTGCGCCCGGAGGCCGGCAGGCTCGGGGCCACCCAATAGTCCTCGTCCGTCAGGTTGAGAGCCGACAGGGTGACCTGATAGCGCTTGTCCGGCGGCTCGTAGGTCAGGCTGAAGTCGGTGGTGAAGAAGGGATCGAGCCCGACCCGCTGCACCAGGCCGGCATCATCGGCAAAGACCAGCGACCGCTCGCCGACATAGCTCTCGTAGAGCCCGGCGCGGATGCCGAGCGGATGGGCGAAGACGAGACCCGCCCGGGCGAAATGGTTCGGGATCAGCGAGATCGGCTCGCCCTCCTCCGGCCCCGGGGTCTGGTTCTCGGCATTGGTCCAGACATAGGTGCCCGACAGGCCGAAGCCGTGGCCGAGCCAGACATTGAGGGAGGCAGCGATCTGGTCGACCCGGGCCTTGCGGGCCGTGATGGTGGCGGTCGAATCCGGAACGGTCTCGCTCAGATTCTCCACGTCCCGCCCCTGATATTCGACGCTGGTGAACAGCCGCGGCAGCCACTGGGCATCCCAGCGCGCGATCAGGCTGTGCGAGCGCCCTCCGGTCGCCACCGGCACCAGATTGCCCATCAGCCCGACGGTGGCGACGGGCGCAAGGGTGAAGTTGCTGGCGTCCTCGGTCACCGACCGCCAGGCGACCCGCAGCCAGTGGTTCTCGACCGGCGAGACCGCGATGCCGATGCGGGGATCAAGGCGCACCTCGGTGTCGTCTGCGCCGCCGGCATCGATCCCGGTCAGGAACAGCCCCCCCTCCAGCCGGATCCGGCGGGAATATTCATAGAGGGCATTGGCATAGATCTGCCCCTCGCGCCCGCTGGCACTCTGGCGCTCATAGGACGGATACCAGAAGGGCGGGTCGACATAGTCGTTGGCCGAGGTTTCATACCAGTAGCCCGTCGCCTGAAGACCTGCCGACAGGGTCAGCGGGCCGAAGCCGAGCTTGTGGTCATAGGCCGCCGAGGCGGCGTCGGTGTTCACCTTCGCGCGGTTGAAGAGGGTGCCGTCATAATAGATCTCGTCGGTGCCGGCGTTCCGGCGGGCGCCGCTGTAGCTGACGGCCGCCGTGCCGACATTGCGGAAGCCGAACACATGGCTCCAGACCGTGCCGGCGAGGAACTCGTCGGTCTTCTGGTCATAGATGGTGAGCGGATAGGCGGGGACCGGCGGCAGGGACGGTTCCGTCCGCGTGGCCGCGGCAAAGGCCACCACATTGTCCACCGGGGTCGGCTGGGCGCCGACATAGGCCGTGCCGTTCAGCACCAGGCTGTCCGCCCCGGCCTGATCGCCATTGTCCTCATAATAGCTTGCATCGACCGAGACCGCGACGGGCACCGGGCCGTTGGAGAAGGCCTGCACGCTGCCACTCGACGTCCAGCCCGGCTTGCCATCGCGCAGGACGATGCCGCCCCCGGCCTCCACGTCGAAGAAGGGCGACTTGAGGAAGCTGGTCCGGCCGATGGGCGAGGCCGCCGCCAGCGGATTGAGGGCCAGACCCTGCACCACCGAGGAGAAGGCCTGCGGATTGGCGTCCTCGGCGAAGCTGATGTCGAACGGATCGCCGGGAAAGCGGAACACCTGCGGCTCGACGGCGATGGCCTGATCGAAATAACTGGTGGAATCAAACGGATCGAACAGCCGGTCGCCCTGGAAGCGGCCCCACGCCTCCAGCCCCAGGAAGCGGTAGGCATCGGCCAGATAGGAGCCGCCGCCGCGGGTGCCGTCGATGGAGGAGAGATCCCCCGGCTGCTCGGCATAGAGCTGGGTTGCCCGCCGGGCGAAGCGGATGGCGTCGTCGGCGCGATAGTCGTCGAGGGCGATCGCCGTCTGCATCAGCGGCGGGACGGGGTCCTTCGGATCGAGACGCCCGGCATTGTCGAGGGCCTGACGGGCGCCGGTGACGTTGCCGGCCTGATAATAGGCGGCGGCAACGCCGGTGAGCACCATGGCCGCCGCCGGATTGGCCGCTGCCGCCGACAGCATGTTCTCGATGGCGCCGTCGGTCTCCCCGGTCTGGATCAGCATCCGGCCACGCACGAGACCGAGCAGGGAATCACGGGAGTCGATCGCCTCGATGGCGGCGACCTGCTCCCGGGCCTCGGCGATCCGGCTCTGATCCAGCAGCATCAGGGTGTAGTTGATACGCTGCACGATATCGCGCGGCGCCAGCGCGATCGCCTTGCGGAAGGCAGCCTCCGCCTCTCTTGTCCCGCCCTGATTGTACCAGACGAGGCCGAGGGTGTTCCAGCCGTCGGACGCCCCCGGCGCATTTGCCAGAAGCACGTCCAGATCCGCATGGGCGGCCTTCAGGTCGCCGGTCATGTCGGAATTGTAGATCGCGCTCGCCGAGCGGACATAGAAATCGTCCGGATCGAGGGCGCGGCCGCGGGCGAGCGCCTCCCCTGTCGGGCCGGCCCGGCCGAGGAACATATGGAAGGCCGCCTCGGCGGCCGGCATCGCCGGATCCGTCGGAAAGCGCTTCTCGGCCGCGCGGATAAAGACGATCGCCGCCTCCGGCCCCTCCAGGAAGGAGATGCGGAAGGCTTCCACCAGGGCAGTCTGGGGGCTTTCCATGCCACGGGTCAGCGGCGGCGGCGGGCGGGTGGG